>CAMOEP010000243.1 GCA_946612185.1 uncultured Ruminococcus sp. | reverse complement strand
TGCTGTATTCAATTGCTGACAAATATACTTATTTCAGTTCACTGTAAAGTCATTTCACTTCTCATCTGAACCAGATCGTACACATCTATGATACCGTCCTGGCAGAGATCGCCGGCTTTCCAGTTGGGAAGACGAGTGCCGGGTACAGCCAGCAGCCATTTTTCCAGCAGCACAAGATCAGCGGCATTCATTGCTCCGTCGCCGTTAACATCGCCACGAACATTGCTGCTGTCGGCGGTCACAAAAACTGTGTAGTTGACACAAGATGCGCTCTGTCCGTTTGTGCCAAGGGTAACTCTTTCGCCGGACTTTGCAGAGGTCTTGTAGATAACAAATGTAACATCGTTGTCGCTGACTGCGGTCATATCGGTTTTCTCATAGCCGGACATCCAGGCGGGAAGCTCTGCCACACGGCTGTCAAGTCCCACATAAACAGTCACATTCTCTGCGGCGGTGAATTCAGCCAGATCATTTGCGGACTTCTTGGCATCGCAGGAAGTGACAATTCTCTCCGCACCGATAAGTGCATCTGGAACGGTAACAAACTTTACCTCACGGTCACCGAATACAAGGTCATCTGCACCAGCAGAGCTGTCAATGCTCCAGAACTGGTAGTATGCATCTTCCTGAACATTCAGGTTTTTGACCAGTTTTCCCTGGATCGGCGCAATATAGGTAAGTATCTGCCATTTCTGGTCATCGCTTTCGTTGCACGCCCATTCAATAACATTAGCGCCGGACTCCTTTGAAGCGGCAGTAACGCCAACGCCTGAGTTATCCTCGGAAACTTTAGTAACGATAGCAACAGTTCCGTCGCCGTTGCTTACGAATTTGAAAAGATTTGCATTGCTGACGGGTTCACTGGAGATGCTGATATTAGTTCCGTTGTCAGCCTTACCGCCCTCAAGGGTCAGATTTCCGCCTGAAACGGAAGTGATGTAGTAGTAACCGTCGCCGGCATCTTTCAAAGTCCAGAAGCTGTTATCGGAAGTTCCCTGCTGAACGTTTCCGTCGGCAGTCACAAGGTCAAGACCTGAGCCAACGTTCCTGATGGTGTAGGTTTTTTCGGTATCCATTGATACGCCGATTTTTCTTATAGGTGCAGCACTTCCACCAAGCACTGTGCAGGCAGGACGTGCAGGCATATCGTAGTCAGAACCCATGAAGAAGCTTGTGTGGGGAGGCTGATTGTAAGCGGTATTCTGAGAGGATACCTGCATACGGTAGTGTGGGTCATGCATAAGGCACTGGATACGGTAGTCGGTATCATAAGGAGTTGCGTAGATGCGGATACCAGTTCCGTCAGCCTTGCGGACGATAAGTTCCTCACGCCAGTCACCGAAAATATCAGCGGACAGGCAAGGTGTACCCTTTGTGGTATTGCAGGTATAGTAACCGTCAGTTGAGAGGAGATTAGTAATAGTTGTCTTGCCGGGATCGCCTGTCATTTTAGATATGGTAGCAGGAGAATCGGTGTAGCCGTCAAGCATTTCACGTTCCAGGTCACCGTCCCAGTATGACAGGAAGTTTATGGTAGGTCGGCGGCAGTTAAGGGTATTACCCTTTGTATCCTTAACAGGCATTGAGTCGTCGGACTCCTTGTTTCCCCAGAGTTCAGCGCCGGGATTTCCTATCCATACGTTATCAGCGCAGCATCTTCCTGTGTCGCCAGCACCGTTATTGCGGAAGATAGTCTTGCCGGTGTCAGCGTCAATAAGTGAAACGCCATAAGGACTGTCCTCGTGGCAAGTCCACACCTCAAATCCGGGATTAGTAGGGTCAAGGTCGCCAACGTGAAGGGCATCACCGTGACCTGTGTTTGTGTTCCACTTCAGAGTACCGTCGTGGTCGATACAGGTAGAGCCTGTGATGATCTCCTGCTTGCCGTCATTGTCAACATCAGCCACCATAGAGTTATGGTTTCCGTCACCATAGCCGGCGGTGGAGGAATTTGTACCAGTGTCGAAAGTCCAGAGCTTTTTCAGTTTCTTGTTTTCGACAGCATAAGCAGTAGCAGTAAGTCTGCCGTAGTAGCCACGTCCGGTAATAATACTTGGGTGAACTCCGTCCAGGTAGGCAACACTTCCCCAGTAGCGCTCAACACGGTTGTACTTATCCGAGGACTTGCCCCACTTAGTCGGGTCACCTCTGCCGGGTTCGTAGTTCACAGTGTCAAGGGCTGCACCGGTTGCGCCGTCGAACAGTGTATAGAATTCGTTGCCTGTGTAGATAAGACCGTTTCCGTCACGGTAAACCTTTGATGCATCGCCGATAACTTTGCCTGTACCGTCAACAGTTCCGTCTGAGGTCTTGCAGGTCATTTCGCATCTTCCGTCAAGGTCGAAGTCGGCAACGTAGAACTGCGTATAATGCGCACCAGCACGAATATTCACACCCAGGTCAATGCGCCAGAGTTTCGTGCCGTCCATTTTATAGCAGTCGATGTAAACCTTGTCAGTCTTGCCCTTTTGTGAGTTATCCTTTGAGGTAGAGGGATCCCACTTCACAAAAAGTTCGTAAACACCGTCGCCGTCAACATCGCCTACAGACATATCATTGGGGGAATAAGTTCCGCCGTCAGAACCCTTTGCGGGCTGGTCAAGTTTAATATCGAAGTAGGTATTTGCGGACTTTATTGTGCAGGTATCGGAGAAAATGAGAGATGTTCCGCTATACGCCTCAACCTTGTAAACAGAATTTGCGCTGCCGGACTTATCCAGAAAGCAGGTCGCACCGCCTGACTTCTCAGAAGAAGTGTAGATTAGGGAATTGTCACGGTAAAGCTTAAAAACAGCATTGTCCGGGTCAGATGCCAGAAAACGCCAGTTTACGAGCATTCCCTCGCCGGTATTCACCGCACTTATGCCACGGTCCAGGTACTCGACCACCATATTTGCGGTATTGTTGAAAGTGGTGTTGTTTGCATAAGCCGCATCAGCAGAGAGAGGTGCGCTAAAAAAGCAGCCGGGGGTCAGACACATGGAAGCCGCTGCAAATGCCGACAGCAATCTTCTTTTTTTCATAGTATTAACTCCTTTTTGTTATATTTTTTGACAGCTTTAAGCTTATCAAAATATGAACCGGATAAAAAAGCGTACTTATCCCAGCCCATTCCTCCTTTCCGGCTGGCGCAGTTTCACGAATGCCGGATAACGCCTAAATTACCCAACATTACACCGCTTTCTTTTCCGAAATTCACGGTCTGATTTATGCTTATATTATACTCAATTAAAGTTCAATTGTCAAGATGATATAACTAAAATGTAAAAATGTTGATATTTTTACAATAAATTTCGGTAGTCAGCCGTTACAATGTATAATAAATGGTAGAACCGCTTTAAGGAAAAATTTGACGAAAATAAGTGCATGAATCCCTATGTGGACAGGTTCTAAGGCTAATTCCTGCTGTTTTTGCGGTATTTTGCAGGCGATACGCAGGCGTATTTCTGAAATGCCTTTGAGAAATGGGAGTAATCCTGGTATCCGCATTTCTCAGCTACCTCAACTGCGGAAAGTTCGCTGTCTGTAAGAAGCTGTTTGGCGTATTCCATACGGCTTGTGAGTATATCCTTTGTGCAGGGTATGCCGTAGCGCTGTTTGTAAAGCCGCTGGAAGTGGGATACCGACAGGTTCAGCTTTTGTGCGATAAGAGGTATATTCCACTCCGCAGACGGGTCTTCATATATCTGCTTGCGTATACTTTCAAGTTCATTTTCATACTGCGAATGGCTGCTCTTTCCCTCTGGATTGGAGCAGCTTTTTATCTGCATGAAAATAGCCTTCATCAGATACCGCAGAGTCTCCTCCTTTTCCTGCTTGTCCGACTCAAAGACCTCCACGCATATCCTTATAAGATCAGAAACCACGTCAGTATCAAGTTTTATAGGAACATTATGGCTGATGCCGAGAGACTCCAGAAATTCTGCATCTTCGTCCTCAAGGTCAAATCTTATCCAGTCGTCTATGTAGCACTCTCCGTCACCATACAAAGCGTGAGGATAGCAGCTGTCAACAACAAAAATAGTATTTGGCTCGACTTTGTAAACATTCTCCCCCATACCTATCCTTGCTTTTGAACGGATAAGAAGTATCTGCATACCATGAATACCGTTCGGTCTTTCCTTAAATAGTTCAGGGGAATGTTTCCAGTGCCAGCCTAACATATATGCCTTCATGAACTTCCCTCCTTTAGGCAACACCGCACAGAGATTGTGGTGCAGATGCGCAGTCAGATTTTTCG
>CAMOEP010000242.1 GCA_946612185.1 uncultured Ruminococcus sp. | reverse complement strand
CAGAAACGCAGTCTCAGGGCAAGAGAAAAACTCAGAATGGTTCTTGAGAAAAGGTGAGCTAAATGGATAAAAATGAGATGAAACTTTATGAGATGATGCATGGTCAGCCAGAGGACAGGGCTGAGGAACTTTCCAAATTCCTCCCTCCCCTTTCCGATGATGACAAAAAACGCATCGCTGAATCAGTTATGAAAAAACTTGACAACAATACCCAATGTTCCGCAGATACCTCCGCTGAACCCGAAATAACCGTTTCCGGCACTGAGATGTACCGCCGTCCTAAGTGGTATCGCTATGCTGCTTCTGCTGCTGCTCTGGCTGTGGCTGTTATAGGTATAGGCAGCGTCGCCCTGATGAACAGGCATACCGGTGGAAACCAGGGCGGTCAAAGCAGTCAGGTGGCTACCGGTTTTACTGTTAATACCTTCGTGGCTACTACTACCGCTGCGGCTACTACTGCCGCCGCTACAACTACAACTTCCGCTGTTACCGCTGCCGCTGTACAGACTGCACCTGTGGTCGTAAGCGAGACTCCGGCGGTAAGCACCGAAACTGTATCAACTTCACTGACTACGGAAACCTCCGCTTCTACTACTGAAACTACCGAGACTACTTCCGTTTCCTCTACTACAGTTACCGATACACAGACAACTGCCGCTTCTACCACTGAGACTGAACCGGTAACTACTACCGCTTCAGAACCTCTGCCTTTCAGAGAGGGCGTGTGGAAAGCTGAATCTGCCGACGGCAACGAGCGTGAGATAAGCTTCTACTCCAATCCCGACGGATACGGCGGAAGTATTACAGCTACTGATGATAACCCATATGGGTATGGCTTACCATTCCAGTGCGAGGTTGAGGGAAATACCATTGTGTTCCACATTGCATCTGTAGACAATATCACACGGGCTGAATATACTGTCATTGGCGAGGATACAGTTACCCTTAACTGGGATAACGGTTCTTCCGAAACTCTCACATATTCTGTTTCCGCATCAAACGAGTAAGCCTCCTTAAATCTTTATAGCTGGGTTCTCCCTGTTACGCTCTGCACGGCTGACAGGGAGAATCTTTTTTCATATTCTCCAGATACTTAGCATATCCTTTAGGGACAACATCTCGAAAGGATTGATTAATTATGGGTCTTACAGAACTGGAAGCTGCTGAACGCCTTAAAACTCAGGGCAGAAACGTCCTCTCTGAAGGGAAAAAATCCAGCCCGTTAAGGATATTCGCCGGTCAGTTCAAGGACGTTATGGTCATGATACTCCTGGCGGCTACGGCTGTTTCCGTCCTCCTGGGTGAAGTGGCGGACGCTGTTACTATTATACTCATCGTCCTCCTGAACGCTATACTCGGCTTCATTCAGGAGTTCCGCACGGAAAATACCCTTGATGCCCTGCGGAATATGACTGCCCCCACCGCTAAATGCTACCGTGACGGCAGACTGCAAACTATCGAAGCCGCTTTGCTCGTCACCGGCGATATTATCGAACTGGAAGCCGGTGACCGTATCCCTGCCGACTGCGCTATACTCCGCTGTGCCGGATTCCAGGCGGACGAGGCGCTCCTTACCGGCGAATCTGCCGCCGTTCCAAAGTCTGCCGGCAGCGAAAATGATACCGATAACTCCCTTAACCGCCCGAATATCGCCTACTGCGGAACTTCTGCCGTAAGAGGTACTTGTCAGGCGAAAGTCATCGCTACCGGCAAGTCCACCCAAATGGGGCGGATATCACAAATGCTCTCCGACATTGACCGGGAACTGACTCCCCTGCAAAAACGCCTCGCTGAACTTGGCAAGGCTGTGGCTGTTATTTGTATCGTGGTGTGCGTGGCAGTATTCGCTGCCGGAGTTATCCGGGGCGAGGACGTTTTCCAGATGCTCATGACAGGTATAACTATCGCTATCGCCGCTATCCCGGAGGGACTTCCGGCTACTGTTACTATCGCCCTTGCCCTCGCCGTGAACCGCATGATGAAACTCAATGCGCTGGTGAATAAACTTCATAGCGTGGAAACTCTCGGCTGTGCATCAGTTCTCTGCTCGGATAAAACCGGCACTATCACCGAGAATAAAATGACCGTCACCCGGCTGTGTACCGCTGATAATTCCTTCGGATTCACCGGAACAGGCTACCGCATAAGCGGCTGTGTCACCCGTGGCGAGGACGGCGCTCACGTCAGCCCAAAGTCCGAAAAGGCACTTTCCCAGGCTCTAAAATGCGCTGTACTCTGCTGTGATGCAGCTATATCCGCCGGGGAAAAGGTTTCCACACGAAACAGGGGCAGTATCTCCGGCAAGGGAGAGTGGAACATAACCGGCGACCCTACCGAAGCGGCTCTCCTCATCGCTGCCGCTAAAGCCGGTATCACCGCCGATTCCCTGGCACATCAGTGCAGGCGGCTGGCAGAGTTCCCATTCGACAGCGAGACTCGCTTCATGGCTGTACATACCACCGACAGAAACGGCAGGGTCATGTGGCTGAAAGGTGCGGAGGAGGTCATTCTTCCCCGGTGTACTATGTACATGGACAGCGCCGGGAAGATACTCCCCCTCGATACCTCCGTCCGCCGGAAAATTTCCTCAGCCGTAGAGGATATGTCCGCCAATGCCCTGAGAGTTCTCCTGCTGGCTTACTGCGAGTGCGAATCCCTCGACCCTCAGCGTGGAAACCTCATATTTCTCGCCGCCGTGGGAATGTCCGACCCTCCCCGTGAGGAGGCAAAGGCGGCTGTACGCAAGTGTGCAAGTGCTTCCATAAAGACCGTCATGATTACCGGCGACCACAAAAATACCGCCGCCGCTGTTGCGAAACAGGCTGGCATACTCCGTGGCGGAAAGGTAATGACCGGCGCTGAACTTGATGCCCTCACTGACGAGGAACTCGACCGGGAGATAGGTAAATGCACCGTTTTTGCAAGAGTTGAGCCTGCCCACAAACTGCGCATCGTCCGCAGTTTCCGGCGAAAGGGCGAAATAGTCACCATGACCGGCGACGGTGTGAACGATGCACCGGCTGTCAAGGAAGCTGACGTGGGTGTGGCTATGGGCGTGACCGGAACGGACGTTACCCGGCAGGCGGCTGACATGATACTCCTTGACGACAACCTGGCTACCCTGGTCAGCGCCGTGGAACAGGGGCGGTGCGTGTACGCAAATATCCGCAAATTCGTAAGGTATCTGCTTTCGTGCAATATCGGAGAAGTTCTGACCATGTTTCTGGGTATACTCATGGGTATGCCTATGGTACTTATGCCGGTTCAGCTTCTTCTGGTGAACCTGGTCACGGACGGTCTGCCGGCTATCGCTCTGGGGTCTGAGCCGCCGGAAAAAGACATAATGAGCCGTCCTCCCCGGCGCTCAGACGAGGGATTTTTCGCCGGGGGACTTATGTGGAAGATAGTATTCCGGGGAATACTCATCGGACTTTGCACACTGGGGTCGTTCTCCGTGATACTCCACGGCGGCGGAACTATCCAGGAGGGACGAACTGCCGCACTTATCACCCTGGTAATGTCTCAGCTTATACACGTTTTTGAGTGCCGGAGCGAGACACGCAGTCTTTTGAGGATAAACCCTTTCGGCAATATGAAGCTTGTGTGGGCAGCAGTCATATCCTTCGGAGTACTGGCGGCGGCAGTTATCCTGCCCCAGCTTCGTGAGGTTTTCGGGACAGTTCTCCTTGAGCGCAGTCAGATGCTTACAGCGCTGGCGTTCAGTGCCGCAGTACCATTCGTGAGCAGTCTGCTGGGAATGTTCCATGTGGAACAAAAATAATACATCATCAATATATACAAATCGCTGGTGTGAGATTTGTGCATATATACAAAGTTAAAGATAATACTGCGAGAATTTCTTTAGCTTTACGTCTAATATATATGGAGTTATCAAATCGCCGTGTTCTGACAACAGGGCAACAGCATTTATTTTTCAAGCTGAGCCAGCTTGACCGCCCCCACGTTGTCGCTTGCTTGCGCTCGCTCACCATTTAGAACATTGCATTTTGCCGTCGCTCAACCGTATTTTCCTTGGTACATAGTTCTATTCAAGTAATTCTGTATTTTTGCTGTTTTACAATTTGCACGGAGAACTCTGTACCAGTACAAACACGGTTGAGCGACGTAAAAAGCACCGTTTCTATTATGTGAGCGAGCGTAAGCAAGCGTCAACGTGAGAAGTGGTCAAGCCATGGAAATCAATTTTCCCGAATCACCCTCATAATCATCTGTGGATCCATAAGG
>CAMOEP010000241.1 GCA_946612185.1 uncultured Ruminococcus sp. | reverse complement strand
CACTCGTCCGCATAGCCTTTCTCGGAGGTGCAGCCCTCCACGGGACATTTACCAACGACCTGTCTGCCGTTTAAGAAAACGCCTGCTTTTTCGTCGAAGAACTGCATAGTAGTGATCTGGCTGAGCTGACCCTTTTTGTGGAGAGCGCTGATGAACCAGTCAGTGACCTCGGCGTGTATCTCCTTGGAGCGTCCCAGACCGGAAGCGCCGAAAAGGTTGGGAGAAATGCCGTAGGCATCGAGAGTAGCCTGCTGTTTGTCGTGGTTGCGCTGAACGAAGTCCTCCAGGCTGCCTTCAAATTCGCCATTGTTGACTTTCACACGCCAGCCCTCGGCAATGGGAGAGCCGTAGCAGTCAGTACCGCTGACGAAGATGACGTTCTCCTTACCGATGCGGTCACGGAGGAAGCGGGCGAAGGTATCGGCAAATACCAGCATACCGCCGACATGACCGAAGTGGAGTTCCTTGTTACCGTAGGGCATACCGCCGGTAACAACGGCACGTTTCGGGAACGTGGGGCGAGGTATCTGGAAATTCTTAGTATTCTTATCTTTTTTATCTGACATAAAAGACTGTCCTTTCAAAATAAATCTCGATAATAATTATATCACATTTCACTTTAAATATCAAGACCCTATTTTGATTAATGCGTAATTGCGCTCTGCTCTTTCTGAAACGGCAGTTTTTCGCCGCACATCATACTTTAAAACCGTCCGGTTTAGTACACCTGTACAGTAGCCGGACGGTTTTAAATAAGTCGCCGCAAGGAGACACCGCTAATTACGCATTACGCATTACGAATTACGCATTATAAAGTTCTATTCTCTGGCGGAGAGGAGGAAATCCGAAAGTCCCTTGAGGTCGGCAGAGGTGAAGTCGCCGGACTCGTCCTCACGCATCATTACCAGGTCGAAGGTATCGTATCTGCCATTGCGGTTCAAGTCCCAGGAAAGCGCCTTGCCGGGGTGACCATAGAACGCCAGTTCATTCAGGTCGCCGCCCTCCTTGACTATCTTCAGGCAGTCCGTGGCAGCGCTGTCGGCGGTGAGAGTGACCGACCGTGACATATAACTATCCAGGTCACTGTGCCAGAGAAGCCGGTCAGTGTGGGCATCATACACGGAAATACCGCCAGTTCCAAAGGTATCAAAAACTCCGAATCCGCTGAAAACGCATGGCTGGTCGAAGTGTGCGTAGGCAGTTATACCGGAGCGGTTAACATTGGTTTCCGGGTTGGTCAGTCCCTCGGTATCGCCGTATATCGGGTCAGGCATCGTTCCCGGCTCGTCGAACATACGGTAGAACTGGTTCATTGTGCCGTCCTCCGGAGCAGTTTTCAGGTCGGTGGACTTTCCGCTGCCGTCCATATTTTCGGTAATGCTCACCGGGCGGAGCATGGAATTCTTCCCGGCGGTGATATCCCTTTCCTTGTCGGTGAACGTGATGTAGACCGGGGTTTCAGTAAGAGTTATGGTAACTTTACCGTCCTTGACCGCCAGTGGCGTGGTCGTACCCTCAGCGCAGCCGGAGGGTACGGTCAGGTAGGCAAACTTCTTCCCACCGGCGGAAACAGCGAAGTTCTTCTGCTCACGGTCTGAGTTCGTAGGTGACCAGGCACAGCGGATAATGTCGGAATTCAGGCGGTTTTCGTAGGTATAGACGTAGGAATCCGCATACTGTTCAGTACCGGTCAGGTCGGCATTCCGCAGAACGGTGGTCATGCAGGAAAGTGCGTACCAGGCAGGTTTTTTCGTCCACTTGCCCTTCTGGGTCACCAAGCCGGAGTTGTAGTAAACTCCCTCCCCCTCGTCACGGAGCTGGAACTTGGTAATGCGGTCAGCGCCGGAAGCGTGGGCGGTGAGGTAGGTTCTGGCGACACGCTGGGCGTATTTAAGCTGATAATCCGCATCATCATGGGCATCAGTCCCCTCCTTTTCGCAGTCGCTCATGGGTATCTCGAACTCGGATATCCACAGTTCCGTACCGGGAGCATTTTTCTCGATCCACTGGCGGATCTCAGCCACTCGCTCCTGAAGGGAGCTGTCCTCAACACAGAAGTCGTCCGGGCTGATGTGAATGTTGAGGATATCCACGGCGAACTTGCCGTCGGAGCGATTGTAGTCGAACCACAGCTTCATCTCGTCGAGGTACTGGATAAAAGTTTTCCTGGGGGTGAGGAGTCCGCCCACGGCAAGGCGGAAGTTGGGGTCAGCCTGTTTTACACCGGCGTTTTTGATAGTCCCCTCGTGACCGTCGTAGTCGGCGCTGCACATTGCTGCCATTTCGTAGGGTGAGAAGTAGCAGGACGAGCCTGACCAGCTTTTGTTCGGCTCATTTGAGTTCTCCAGAGCGTCCATAAGCCCCATACCCACCTTGACCTCCTGAGCGTCAGTGATATTAATGGTGGACAGGTCAACGTCCTTGTTGCTGCCGTAGCGGGCGGCAACCTGGTACATAGCCTGGGCGTGGAGGGCATAGCTTGCCGGGTCGAGGGTATCAGCACCGGCAGGAACAGCCTTTTCCGGGACTGTCTTGGATTCCCCGGAAATTACCGTAGAACCGCCCTGAAAGCAGGGAATTGCGGAGATTCCCCGGTCTTTGAGAGTGCCGTAGAAGCTGTCCATATCGCCCCAAGTGCCCTGGGTGAACTTTATTTTCCCGGAGGCATCGAAAAGCCAGCTAAGATTGTGGTATTCCCGGACATTTCCGGCAGCCATCACAGCGGTTATGGGGTCGTCGATGAAGATATTCGTACCGGCAGCCTGACCAGCGGTCAGTTTTCTTGGGGACTGAGTTTTCGCCACCGGACGGGTAATTCTCATCTGCTCAGCGGACAGGTCGGAGGACTTGTAGCCATATATCGCCATTTCACTGACACCGCTGTCGCAGTAGTCGGAACTGAAATGAAGGTAACGGGTGGGCTGGGGGTCGTCGAAAGTGACGCTGCGCCACCAGTTGTAGGTGTCCATAGACACGGTTGCGATGTCATGCCAGTTAAAGGGCGTGCCGTCTGATACAGTCCACACGGGAACGCCGTTTGTATCCAGGAAAGCGATGCCGGTGATGACGTAATTTGCGCCGAAGTCGATATAGAAATCAGCGCTGCCGTACTCCATTTGCTGATTGGGAGTCCAGTTGGCTTTGGAAGTCTCCCTGACCACATCTGCGCTGACTGATCCGCCCAGGCTTTCGGGAACTTTGTCCTGCTCGTCGAAAAGCACCTGCGCCCCACGCAGATAGTCCGCACCGCCCAAGTGTACCAGGTTCTCATCACGGACGGTAAACTGCGATATATCCAGGAGAACAGGGGTCTTACCGGCTGCGTCAGCCGGTGTCACAGGGGCGCTTGCGGCGATAAGGGAAAGAGCGGCAGCAAGTGCGGTAAACTTGGAAATTCTCATAATTTCACTCCTTTAAAAAAGTCCGTCAGACGCACTGGTGCATCTGACGGGCTGTTGGCTTATTAGTCGTAACGCTCGTCGATAACACGGGCGGTCTTTTTCATACTTCTCGGCAGCACGCCCACCTCAACTATCTTGATGATAGGAGTGAAACCGATGCGGCTCTTGACCTTTTCAGCGATACGGCGGCTCAGGTCGCTCCAGTCGTAATCGCCGGTAGTTTCAACGTAGATACGCATAGTGTCCTTGCCGTCCAGGTGGGAGATCCTGATCTGGTACTCGCTGGAGACTTCGTGGAATGATGCCAGAACTTCCTCGATCTGGCTGGGGAACACGTTAACGCCCTTGATCTTCATCATGTCGTCTGTTCTGCCCATTATGCGGTCAATTCTGGGGAAGCATCTGCCGCAGGAGCATTTACCGGGGATAATGCGTGAAAGGTCGTGGGTACGGTAGCGGATAAGAGGAGCGCCCTCCTTGACGAGAGTTGTGATAACGATCTCGCCCATTTCGCCGTCGGGAACGTTCTCGCCGGTAGCAGGGTCGATGATCTCCAGGTAGAGGAAGTCGTCCCAGTAGTGCATACCCTCGTCCTTTTCGCAGTTGATGCCGATTCCAGGGCCATAGATCTCGGTCAGACCGTAGATGTCGTACAGTTCGATGCCCAGTTCGCTGGAAATTCTGTCACGCATTTTCTGACTCCAGCGCTCAGAGCCGATAACGCCTTTTTTCAGCTTGATCTTATCCTTGATACCACGCTTCTCGATCTCCTCGGCAAGGAGCAGAGCGTAGGAGGAAGTGGCGCATATTACGGAGCTTTCCAGGTTCACCATCATTTCAAGCTGCTTGTCGGTATTTCCGGGGC
>CAMOEP010000240.1 GCA_946612185.1 uncultured Ruminococcus sp. | reverse complement strand
CGTAAAATTCTGCCAAAAAGATGCGCTTTAGGATTAGTGTCAACACGCCCTAATCATAATAACCTGAGCATTATTGCCATAACGAGCAAATCAACTATACATCAAAGGAGGCTCAGCATATGATAACTGAACTGCGATATTCAAATACAAACACATACATTGTGCATGGAAAAAAAGGCGACCTCTTGTGGGACACCGGCTGGGCAGGGACGTTTCCGCTATTTTGCAGGGCTTTGGGCGAGAATAAACTAAAATTGCAAAACATTCGCTGTCTGATGATATCGCACTTCCACCCTGACCATATGGGCATCGCTCAGGAAATAGCTGAGCAGGGCGTTCAGATAGCTGTGGCAGATGTTCAGCAGGAGTTTGTACACAGTTGCGACATCATTTTCCAGCGTGAAAATAATCGTGCGTTTATGCCGATATGTGATGATAAGGTAAGGTTCTTTACCATTGATGAAAGCCGAAAGTTACTAAGCGAACTCGGCATACAGGGCGAACTTATCCACACTCCCGGTCACAGCGATGACAGTATTTCACTCTGGCTCAATAAGGAACGTGCGCTGTTTGTGGGTGACCTGAATCCGCTTTATGAACTGGAAATGCACAAGGGTACTCAGATCGCACAGACCTGGGAAAAACTCCTTGCCCGGAAGCCTGTGCAAGTGTATTACGGTCATGCAAAAGCTGCAAATCTGGACAAGCAGTTTTACCGCATCTACAACGCAGATGACGACAGGTATGCACTTGTGAAAGCAATAATGAAGCTCACTGACAAGGGCTTCACCGCCGAGGAGATACGGGAAAAGACCTGCGCTGACCTTGTATTTATCCAGGACGTTGTGCGAATGTACGTCACTCACCGGGGTGTAAGCGTTCAGGGTATCCTTGACCGCATCGAGATAAAGGGAATGTAAAGGCAATACCGCACAAAATCAACAAATAAAACATCCCCTCATCATGTGAACCTATGATGAGGGGATTTAGTTATCATGGTGTACAATGACACAAAGCGCATCTTGCGTCAGCAATCCTTAATTGAACTCCTCCTCAAAAGCCACATAATTGCTTGACTCAGTATTACTGCAAAATACAGCGAAGCTGACGTGGCGGAAATAGCCGGAGAATTCGCTGAGAAGTTCACTGTACGCTTTAGACACGATGAACGGGTCATTGCCGAACGCACCGCAGCCGAATGCGCCAAGAACCAGCACTTCAGCGCCATTAGCAGCGGCAGCGGAGAGAATTTTCCTGCCACGACTCAGGTGGATATGGTAAAGATCCTCGCTGCCGATAGTGCCTCTGTAACCGCCAAGATTCGGGGCAGCGCAGGTAATAACGTCCACCATAGTCCACATATCTTCCGGCAGTCTTTCCGGCTGGGAGGTGTCAGTCTTGATTATAGCGATGCCGGGGGTATAAATAAGTCTGTCGGTGTACAGGCAGTCGTGGCGTTCACGGTGGAACTGGTAGTAATCCCTGATAAGTTCCGGAGTATTGAGGCACTGGTACAGATTTGAGCATCTGCACAGACTTTCCTCCTGGGCTCTTGCTCCGTTGACCACACCGCCGCCGGGATGAGTGGCGGAAGCGAAGTTGAGGACAGCAATTTTTGCGTCGGGGAACTTTTTGTGCAGGTCAACAGCTTCCTGGAACGTGCGGTTTGCGCAAACGCTGATATCGTCGGGGAACATCGGATTTTCCGGCAGTGGAATATCCTCCCTTGAACGATAAAGCTGCTGATTATTGCGGGAAATGTCCGTCATATTTTTCAGACGTTGGGAACATTCTATCATCTGGCAGGTGTCAGTGAAAACGCTTTTCATGCTCATTCTGTCCGGCTTTTTTTCGGTCGTTACGGAACTGAGTATCGCCAAAGTCTTCTTGTCAGGTGCGCCGCCGTAGAACTTTTCAAGAACCTGTGCAAACACCGGGATACTGTTATCCGCAGCCATAAAAAGCGTCATGGAGGAACGGACCTTCAGGTCGTCCGGAGAACCTACGATCTGTTCTATGGGGCAGTCATGGGCGAGGAGTTCCTGAGAGATAGTGATAAGTCGTTCCCGGAGAATCGGGTCAGCAATGTACGCTTTAGCTTCGTCCAGACTTTTGACAGCGTACTTCTTGGACATGAAGCTGTGACCCAGACCATATATCTGAGGGAAAATATACCATATCCAGTGGCTTGTTTTTCTGCCGTTTTTTATTTCCCTGAGTGCGTCGGAGTAGTACTTATCCTGCGCCTCATGAAAGCGGGTAAGGTCGAAATCTTTCATAGTATCACCTCATATTATTTTAATGAGATACCGCAGTTTCTCATCATTGTATCGAGAGTGCCGTTTTTATTGTAGAAGGAGAAGTTGGAAATAGTTATGCGCTTTCCTGGGTGGTAGTAATAGCCGTAGGTACTTTCAGCCGGGGGTATACTTCCGTTTGGCTCATACACATCGTCCTCAACGCCGCTGATTATCTCCTCCAGGGCGATGTCGGTATAGATCGTCAGGTTCATGGCTTTGCCACCGGGATTCAGAGAAAGACTGATAGTTTTGCCGCTTTGACTTCCACGAAGCACTATCTTCTCGCTCTTTTCAGCAATATCACGGTCGGACTGGGCAGTAATAGTACTGTCAAGGTTATCTGCAAAGACCATACCGCTGTCCTTTAGTCTGCTGATGATGCTTTTCATTGTCCTTATGACCTGCATAGGTTTGGTTATTTCCTCGCTGATAGTACTTGTTTCACGGGACTGTCTAAGTATCAGGGCAAGCTGACGCAGACCCTCCTCATGGGAAGCCTTGCTGTAGGGAACACTCGTGCAGAAGAACTGCTCGTATACCGTGGAAAGGAACTGCTGTGACAGAGGAGAGGTGTCATCGGAATCCGGGTCGTCAGAGGGAGTGATATGCGATGTAAGAGCCGAGTAGAATTCCTCATAGTTCACCTTATCCGGTTCATTGCTGTTCCAGAACTGGTCAACGGTATCGCTGAGCCAGATGAAATCGTTGGCGCTTTCAAGCTGGAGCAGGAGGACGGAGTAAAGCTGGCAGTCCTTCCGGGGAGTTATAGCGTTCTGTGGATTGCGGGCAAGTTCGATGCACTCGTTCATTTTCAGCGAATTGAAGCTGCGCTTGATAGTACGGGGATTTTTCTCGTTGAATCCGTGGAGTATCGACACATAAGTATCGACGTTCCGGCTATTTGAGAGGGAAGCGATGTATGAGCGGATATCGTAGTCGCCCACAGGCAGGGAGAAGGGTATCTGGATTATTTTATCGAAGAACTTTTTTGCCTTGTCCTTATCGAAGTCCTTGCCGAACTTTGCCTGTAGACCACGTTCCACAACGGTCTGGTCGATAGCCAGAATAAACACGCACCTGTCGCAGTCAGCGAAGTTTTTCAGTCCCTCCATAAGTTCCACAGCGATGCGGGGTTCAAGGCGGTCGAGGTCATCGACGAAGATGAAAATGCGGTCGCCGGTCTTGTTGTTGTCGAGTATTTCGTTAATAAGGTTATTGATCTTATCCTTCATTTCGAGGATAGTCTGGGTTCTGGTAGCAGGCGCACCGAGGAGGTTTTCCAGAAGTTTCTCCGGATCTTTATTGGCAGCGGAAGCCACGGAGGAAACTATTTTACCCGGAATCGTGTCCGAAAAAAGCTCCTTGGTGAGGAAAGCTGCACCGTTGATGATCCCGTTGACCAGTGATTTTTTTGTATCCTTGAAATCAGTTTCAAGGGAGGGACTTGAAATTTTCAAAGATCTGCGCCACTTGTCAAGCTGGTCTATCATAGTTTGCAGCAGGTCGAAGATTATTTTCTCGTCGCTGCCCAGAACAGAGAACTGCCAGGTATTGAATTCGATAAGGCATAGTTTTTCTTGCAGTTTGTCCTTGAGGAACTTGCCGATTATCTTCATGCAGCTTGTTTTTCCAGTACCCCAGTCGCCCTGGATAGCAAGGGTCATAGGGGTGGAACATTCGGAAATAAACTCAGCGATTCCCTTGCAGCGCAAGTCCATGCCGAGACTGTCTTTGCTTTCCGGAAGATCAGGGAAACCCTGTAGGAATGAAGGCTCAGAATTGTTAATACACATAAAATTTCCGGCAAAAGCCGTATCCTTTCGTAAATTATGACTACATTATACCACATCAGGGAAACTTTGTCAATCTATGGGAACGGTCAAACCAGGGCAACAGCATTTACTTTTTGGAAATTATTTAAGGCAACACCGCACAGAGATTGCGGCGCAGATACGCAGTCAGATTTTTCG
>CAMOEP010000239.1 GCA_946612185.1 uncultured Ruminococcus sp. | reverse complement strand
GGCTTGTCGCTGCCGAAGAAGGTCATGAACGCCATTGAGATAACGTCATCAGAGCCAACTCCCACGAATATCTGCTCCTTTTTCAGACCGTACCTCTCAGCGATAGCAGACACAAGCACATCTGCGTCGGGAGTGGGGTAAAGTCTCATTCTTGCGGTGTCGAAGCTGTCAAGTACCTCTCTTGCCTCCGGGCAGGGAGGATAGGGGTTTTCATTGGTATTGAGCTTGATAATGCCGCTGCCCTGCGGCTGTTCGCCGGGTGTATAGGGAACGACCCTGCGGACGTACTGCTCCCAGTTTTCAGAAAGGGGCATAGTCATCTCTCCTTAAAGGTCAAAATAGACCGAAGTATATTTATGGTTCTTAAAGAACTCCTGCTTCTTTTCTTTGATGTCAGGAAGTAACTCACGGATAAGAGCAAAGTTGTACTCACGCACTTGTGAACGCTTTTCCTCATAGTCATCTTCAAACTCGCCGGAATCTATACCATAGAACTTTCTGATAAGCCATGCTATCTCCGGCTCATCAATGGGTGTGTTAAATGATATATCAACAAGCATCTGGTCAAGCTGTGCATCACCTGTCGGGTAAATTACACCATAATCCATGCCGGAATTAAACTTCACATAGTTGTAGCTCATTCCCTCCGGGGATATTATGACGACCGGATTACCGTGACCGCCGCCATAACCTGTGCAGACGAATTTATAGTCGCCGCACTGTACTGCGACAGCAAGGTTATCCAGAATACTATCAGCCCAGAGAAAGGGGTGAGCATTGATATACTCAGCCACCTTTTCTGCTTCGTCTCTTTCAAGAACTACCGGTAAGTACATTTCCTCAAAATCTCCCATTCTCAGTCCTCGAAACGAACCTTGATAGCGTTTGCGTGAGCAGTCAGACCCTCACGCTCTGCAATGAGAACGATATCGTCCTTAGCCTGTGCAAGAGCGTCACGGGTATAGTAAGTGTAGCTTGTACGCTTTGTGAAGCTTGCAACACCAAGAGGTGAGAAGAAACGGGCTGTGCCGCTTGTGGGAAGAACGTGGTTAGGGCCTGCGAAGTAGTCGCCAAGAGGCTCAGAAGCGTAGTTGCCCAGGAAGATAGAACCTGCATTGTCCAGGCTTCCCAGAAGCTCCATAGGATTCTCCATGAGAACTTCAAGATGCTCAGGAGCGATGCGGTTTGCCAGTTCTACGCACTTCTCACGGCTGTCAGCGATGATGATAGCGCCGTAGTCATTCAGTGACTTCTCGATGATCTCTTTTCTTGCAAGGTACTCTTTCTGGCGCTCGATCTCAGCAATAGTAGCGTCAGCCAGCTTCTCGCTTGTAGTTACCATGATAGCGGAAGCGAGTACGTCATGCTCAGCCTGTGACATAAGGTCAGCGGCAGCGAACTTGGGGTCAGCAGTATCATCAGCGATAACAAGTATCTCGCTTGGACCTGCGATCATGTCGATGTCAACAACGCCATAAAGCAGCTTCTTGGCTGTAGCTACGAAGATGTTTCCGGGGCCAACTATCTTGTCGCACTTGGGTATCTCGTTTGTACCGTAAGCCAGTGCAGCGATAGCCTGTGCGCCGCCTGCCATGAATACTCTGTCAACTCCGCAGATGGCTGCTGCAACCAGGATATCCTTGTTGGGAGTGCCGTCCTTCAGAGGAGGTGTCACCATGATTATCTCCTTGACACCTGCTATCTTAGCGGGGATAGCATTCATCAGCACGCTTGAAGGGTAAGCTGCTGTACCGCCGGGAACGTAAAGTCCCACACGGGAAAGACCTCTTACTCTCTGACCCAGGATAACGCCGTCAGGACGTGCATTGATGAAGCCCTGCTCCACCTGGCGGTTGTGGAAGTCAGCAATATTCTCCTGAGCGTTCAGGAGAGCGTCAACGAACTCCTGGTCTGCCTCGGTAAGAGCGTCGTTGATGACCTCTCTGGGAACTTCGTAGTACTGGGGCAGATTGCCGTCGAATTTCAGTGTATAGTTCTTGACAGCCTCATCACCGTTCTCCTTAACGTCCTCGATGATAGCGGAAACCGTCTCTGTTACCTTCTTGTTAGTCTCGCCTGCACGCTTGCTAAGTTCAGCAAGGAACTTTTCTTCGTCTGTACCGTTTGCAAATATCTTTCTCATTACAGATTCTCCTCCACCAGCTTAATAAGGTTTCTTATCTCGTCACGGCGCATTTTCATGCTTACTGTATTCACGATAAGACGTGCGGAAATAGGCGCAACGTCCTCGATGACTTCCAGACCGTTTTCTTTCAGTGTAGTACCAGTCTCGACGATATCCACGATACCGTCAGCCAGTTCCAGAAGCGGAGCAAGTTCCACAGAACCCTCTATCTTGATTATCTCGGTATCCATGCCCTTCTTCTCGAAGAATGAGCGTGAAACATTGGGGTACTTTGTGGCAATGGTCTTGATGCCGTAGCCGCTGTAGAAGTCGCTGCCCTTCTTGGTAGCAAGAGCGAACTTGCATCTGCCGAAGCCCAGGTCAACCAGTTCAAAGAACTTGCCGCCCATTTCCATTATAGTGTCCTTGCCCACAACGCCCATGTCGCAAACACCATGCTCAACATAGGTGATAACGTCGTTAGCCTTTGCCAGGACTACTTCCAGATTAGCGTCCGGAACGGGAAGTATCAGCTTTCTGCCTTTCTCCCTTACGGCTGTGCAGTCGAAGCCCAGCTTTTCAAGAAGTCCTACTGTATCCTTTTCAAGTCTGCCCTTAGTGAGGGCGATCCTTATGGGCTTGCTCATTACTGCTCACCTCCGTTATTATCTATAGTAACAATATCTGTGATATCCTTTGCCTTTGCGTACTTCTCTATCTCTGCCATATCGTTATTGACAGCGATCTCGACTATCTTGCCTTCTCTGCGCATCTGTGCAGCCTTTTTGAGTGCCTGCACCTCGAAGCCTTCCTTAGCGCAGATGAGAACGTCCACCTTGGGCATTTCCGGCATATTACCGGTCTTGACCATGACTTTCTCAACGGCGTTGACGTTTACTGCAAATCCAACAGCAGGAACGTCCATGCCAAACTCAGCCAGAAGCTTGTCATAGCGTCCGCCGGAGATGACCTCATCGCCGTGACCCATGAGATAGCCCTTGATGATAAGACCTGTGTAGTAGTCGGTCTTGTTTACCAGACCCAGATCAGCGGTAATAGTGCCGCTTTCGCCGCAAAGCTGAGAAGCTGCGTGGAAGCTGTACTCCAGTTCGTCAAGGAGAGCGCTGATACTTGCGTCGCCTGCGAACAGTTCTCTTGCCTTGGCGAATACCTCCTCGCCGCCGAACAGTCCGGGGAGTGCTTCAAGCTGACTTGCAAGAGTGCTGTCAGAGATCTTAGCAACAGCCTCACGAAGCGCCGGGAAGTTCTTAGTCTCGATAAGGGTGCGGATAGTTTCCTTCTCCTTGCCTGATGCGTCCAGACGGCTCATAAGTTCCTTGAATATGCCGATATGACCCAGTTCAAGGGAGAAATTCATACCAAATCCGGAAAGTGCCTCAGCAGCGGCAGCGATGACCTCGGTATCAGCCATACGGCTTCCTGAACCGATTATCTCGATACCTGCCTGAACTATCTCGTCGCTTCTGCCCTTGAGTGCCGGTTCAGTGCGGTAAACGCTCTGGTCGTAGCAGAATTTCAGGGGCAGGTAAGCGTCCTTCAGGCGTGTAGCCACAACTCTTGCGATAGGCATAGTTGTGTCCGGGCGCATAACAAGGAGTCTGCCCTTATTGTCGGTGAGCTTATACATATTCTCCTGAGGGAAGTACTCGGAGTTCTGGTTGAAAACGTCGTAAAATTCAAGTCCGGGAGTGATTATCTCGGTAAATCCCATGCTTCTGAACAGAGCCATAAGGGAGTCCTCGATATTCCTCCTGACGATACACTCGCTGAACAGCAGGTCTTTAGTGCCTTCGGGAGTGATAAGGTCATAATATCTCATAGGTAAACCTCCATACACTTTAGTGTGCTAACATAGTAATATGATAACATAATGATATTGTAAAGTCAAGTTAAAAGAAGGACATTTGCGTAGATTCTGGCAAATCGCCAAAAGCCCCTATGCTTTTCAACATATCTATTGTGGTTTTTGACGCACCACTCATCTGCTGGAACTCCTCTATGGAGAGGAATCCACCCTTCTGAGCCGCCTCATAAATGCCCATTGCCGCATTGTCACCAACTCCGGACATCGCTGAGAACGGGATACGCAGTTTGCCGTCCTCGATAAGGTAGTCAGTGGCGTGGGACTTGAAGATATTGATAGGCAG
>CAMOEP010000238.1 GCA_946612185.1 uncultured Ruminococcus sp. | reverse complement strand
AGCCGTAGAAGCTTCTGCCCTTCTTTGACTTTTTAAGCAGCATTTTCTTTCCGCACCGTGGGCATTTTCCCTCAGTCTCGGTGACTATCTTCTTGGTGTTTGAACACTCCGGGAATCCGGGGCAGGCAAGGAATTTTCCATATCTGCCATACTTTATTACCATATTCCTTCCGCAAAGTTCGCATACCACGTCAGTCTCCTCGTCGGGGACTTTAACACGCTTGCCCTCCATAGCTTCCTCAGCCTTGGTGAGAGTTTCAGCGAAGTCGTCGTAGAAATGGTGGAGAGTTTCCACCCATTCCTTTGAACCATGCTCGACCTCGTCCAGTTCGTTCTCCATTTCTGCGGTGAACTTAGCATCGACTATCTTCTTGAAATGCTCCCTGAGCAGTTCAGTTATAGCCTCGCCCAGATTTGTGGGTTTAAGTGACTTGCCCTCATGCTCAACGTACTGTCTTGCGGTAATGGTGGTAATGGTAGGAGCGTAGGTACTTGGTCTGCCGATGCCGTTCTCCTCCAGCGCCTTGATAAGCGACGCTTCGGTGAACCTCGGAGGCGGCTGGGTGAAGTGCTGATTCCCGGAAATGGACTTCAGCTTTACCTTGTCGTCCTTTTTCAGTTCCGGCAGCATCTTCTTGTTCTCGTCGGCGCTGTCGGAGGACTCAACGTAAAGGACGGTAAATCCGTCGAACTTTACTGAGTAGCCAGATGCTCTGAAAACGCAGCCGTTGGCTTCGATATCAGCGGAAACTGTATCCAGCAGGGCGTTAGCCATCTGGCTTGCGATGAATCTTTCCCAGATCAGCTTATAGAGTTTGTACTGGTCTGAGGAAAGGCTTGACTTTACCCTGTCCGGAGTAAGGTCGGGAGTTGAAGGACGTATAGCTTCGTGAGCGTCCTGGGCATTGCTCTTTGTCTTGAATGTGCGGGGCTTGTCGGGCAGGTAGTCCTTGCCGTAGACGTTTTCGATATACTCAGCCGCAGCAGCCTTTGCCTCGTCGGATATACGCAGGGAGTCGGTTCTCATGTAGGTTATCAGACCTACAGCGCCGATACCTTCGATGTCAACGCCTTCGTAAAGTTCCTGGGCAGCCTTCATGGTACGCTTTGCGCTGAAACCCAGTTTTCTGGAAGCTTCCTGCTGGAGAGTTGAGGTAATGAACGGCGGCGCAGGCTGTTTCTTGGTGACACGCTTCTTGACGGCAGTCACAATATACTCTGCACCCTCCAGTCTTTTCAGCAGGTCATTTGCCTCAGCCTCGCCGGGTATCTCCAGCTTCCTGCCGTCAACTGTGACAAGTGATGCGTCGAAAACCCGCCTTGATGAAGGGGCGGTGAACTTAGCATCTATCGACCAGTACTCTCTCGGCACGAAAGCCCTTATCTCGTTCTCACGGTCAACCACCAGTCTTACTGCAACTGACTGCACACGACCGGCGGACAGTCCCCTTTTCACCTTTTTCCAGAGGAACGGGCTGAGTTTATATCCCACAAGTCTGTCCAGTATACGTCTTGCCTGCTGAGCGTTCACAAGGTCGATATCTATCTGGTGAGGATTGCTCATACCGTTCTGAACACCGGTCTTTGTGATCTCGTTGAAGGCAACACGGTTATTGTCATTAAGGTCAAGGTTCAGCATTTGTGCTATATGCCAGGAAATGGCTTCTCCCTCACGGTCAGGGTCGGTTGCGAGGTAGACTTTTCCGCATTTCTTAGCCCTTTTTTTCAGATCCTTGATAACGTCCTCCTTGCCCTTCATATCCGTATACTGGGGCTGGAAATCGTTTTCGGTATCAACACCCAGCTTTGACTTAGGCAGGTCACGGACATGACCCATTGAAGCCACTACCTCAAATCCAGGGCCTAAGTATTTCTGTATAGTTTTAGCCTTTGCAGGCGACTCAACGATTACTAAATCTGACATTTATCTGCTCCTTATCAGGGTATTTCGTAATAATTTCCCGGCAGAGATACTACCATGCCCTCTATTTCCATATCCGTAAGGGCACTCATAAGTTCCTCGATACCGCAGCCAAGCTTGTCAGCGATAG
Source organism: uncultured Ruminococcus sp. (assembly GCA_946612185.1). Classification (GTDB taxonomy): domain Bacteria; phylum Bacillota; class Clostridia; order Oscillospirales; family Ruminococcaceae; genus Ruminococcus. The sequence continues at coordinate 2,247 of CAMOEP010000238.1, read as the reverse complement.
TATCTGCGTGGAGGGTATCACCGCCGATAGCAGAGAGTATCCCAAACTGCTCATCGGTCATATCCGGGAATCGCTGTTTCAGGCTGTCAGGTGAAGTGCTGCGCTCAGGCTTTTTCTCCTGAACGCTGCTTTTTGCCTTTTTTGTTTTCTTAGTTACTATATCAAATGCCATTTCCGCACGTTTTTCCTTTTCAGCAGACTTTTCTCTGCTTTTTTTCCTGGAACGTGATGCAGATGAATTCTCTTGTATCAGTTTCAGGTCAGCGGACAGGGGGCTTTCGTCTTTAGTTATTTTCTTGTTTGCAAATCTGGTGATATCCAGTCCCTCAGTCCAGAGTTTAACGGTATCCATTCCGTCAATCTGGAAGTAAGCTTCTATAACGTCCTGCACATCAATGAGAGGCATTGCACCATCTCTGAGGAGTCCGGCATTTCCGCTGTATGAGCTGCTCATTATATCAGCCGGCGGCAGCACAAGAACGGGTCTGCCGGTATTAGCGGCGATATTCGCAGTTATCAGCGAGCCGCTTTTTGCAGAAGCTTCAAACACGAGGGTACACATTCCCAGAGCAGCAAGTATCCTGTTGCGGACTGGGAAGTGCGCCGGAAAAGGCGGAGTTCCCGGAGGATACTCCGAGAGGAAAAGACCGCCGCTGTCGAGTATCCTTTCACGGAACACGCTGTTTTCTTTTGGGTAATTTTTATCAATACCGCAGCCCAGCACGCAGACTGTCGGCTGTCCTCTGCTGGCAGCGGACATATGCGCAGCGATATCAGTACCCTGGGCAAAACCGCTTATTATCACCACGCCCTTATCAGCAAGACCGGTACAGATATGCTGAACTGCCCTTATGCCGTAGCCGCTGACATTTCGAGTGCCGACGACAGTAGCAGTCCGCCTGTTGTCCATACATCTGATATTGCCCTTATAATAAAGTACAGCCGGCGGCTCATATATAGTTTTCAGTATCCAGGGGTAGCTGTCCTCCTCGATGCAAACGACGTTTATCCCCAGATTTTCGGCATTTTTTATAAGTGCCTCAGCAGCAGAAATGTCGATATGCCTGATATTCTGCTGTTCATTTTCTGTCAGGTTAAGCCCGGAACTGTCTGCCCGCAGCATACGGTAGGCTGAATCCGGGGTAAGGCAAAGCTGTATGATCTGCCATATTTTCCTGTTCGACACGCCGAACACCATAGTCAGCCAGACCCAATAGGCTCGCTCATTCATAAACGTCACCTCAGATCTTTTTGATTTCCCACATGAGTATTCCGGCAGCCATAGCTGCGTTGAGAGAATTGATAGTACCGGTCATAGGGATAGTGGTTCTCACGGTGCATCTTGCGGAGACTTCACGGGGCAGACCGTTTCCCTCGTTTCCGATGAATACTGCCATACGGCTGCGGCTCTCAAGGCTGGTGACGGGCTGAGCGTCGGTATCAATAACTGACGCAAGCGATGCAACACCGCAGTTTTCCAGCATATCAAACAGAGCGTCCGTATCATTTTCCGTAACGATCTTCATACGGAAAAGCGAACCCATAGTAGACCTTACCACCTTGGGGTTATATATCTCGCAGCTTTGGCAGGAGATGATGCCGTCGATGCCGAGAGCGTCGGCGGTACGGATTATCATGCCCACATTTCCTGGGTCTTGCAGACCGTAAAGGACTGCATATCTTCCGCCGTCGCAGAATATACTATCCGGCTTTACCGGCTGAGGGGTATGGCAGACAGCGAAAAGACCCTGAGTATTTTCGGTAGAGGAGATACGTTTCCCCAGCTCATTTGAAATGACAATCACTTTTGTATTTCTCAAATCAGCCTGAGAAAGAGTATCAGCGTACTTATCAAGGCAGCCCTCCGTTACGAGGATATGCTCGATAGCAGCATCTTCCTTGATAGCGTCCTCCACCAGGCGAAGCCCTTCCAACACGAATAAGCCGTACTGGAGTCTTTCTTTTTTTGAGGACGAAAGTCTCTGATACAGCTTGATTATGGGGTTATCCTTAGAAGTTATGATGTTTTCCAACTAATTCTCAGCCTCCTTAACGGGGGTAAAGTACATTGCTGAGCGGCACAGGGTATGCACCGTTCAGCCCTATACAAGAAAACACGCTCCAATGGAATGAGAGCGTGTTTATGTGGCAATTAGAGAGCAGCCTTAGCCTTCTCAGCGATTGCTGTGAAACCAGCAGCATCGTGGATAGCGATCTCTGAGAGCATCTTTCTGTTAAGAGTGATGC
>CAMOEP010000237.1 GCA_946612185.1 uncultured Ruminococcus sp. | reverse complement strand
TATGAGGTAACGGAGGCTGAAAACGGCATGGAGGCTGTGAACCTGTGCCACGACAAGGACTTCGACCTTATCATCATGGACGTGATGATGCCCAGGCTCGACGGTTATTCCGCCTGCAAGGAGATACACAAGACAAAGAATATTCCCGTCATCATGCTTTCGGCAAGAGGTGAGGAGTATGACAAGCTTTTCGGCTTTGAGATAGGCGTAGACGACTACGTTGTAAAGCCTTTCTCACCAAAGGAACTTATGGCGAGAGTGAAAGTCGTCCTGAAACGCAACAGCAGCGCTGAAAATACCGCTGCACAGAACAGGTACGTCTTTGAGGGACTGGAAGTTGACATCGCAGGCAGAGAAGTCTACGTTGACGGCAAGAAGGCTTCCATGACACCCAAGGAGTACGACCTGCTTTTCTATCTTGTGAGAAATAAGAACATCGCCCTTTCCCGTGACCAGCTTCTTGAGGAGGTCTGGGGATACGATTTCTTCGGTGACGACAGAACCGTTGATACCCATATCAAGATGCTCCGCAACAGCCTGGGGGATTACAGAAAGTTCATCATCACTCTGAGAGGAGTGGGATATAAGTTTGAAGCTAATTAAGAAATTCCGCAGCGGTCTTGGCAGGATACCGCTGAAATTCACCGTCTGGATGTACTTCATGAGCTTTACTATCATCGTATTTGTACTGCTGTGGCTGTTCCAGATACTTTTCCTTGAGAAGTTCTATGTCCAGATGAAGATAAAGGACGTTCAGGGAGTCGCTGCCGGGATAATATGGTCATACGAACACGACAGCGGTACGGAGTTCAGCGAGAAGCTGTCGGAGTATTCTTTCGACAACGAACTTTGTATCGAGGTGCTTGACAAGTACGGCAGATCGCTCTATTCAAGGCGTGCCCTGGGCGACTGCATGATACACGGCAAGGAAAACGGTACGTTCATCTACGTCCGCATGATAACCGAGAATAACGGCGAGGCTATCTGGAAAAAAGTCAAGAACCCACGCACCGACTATGATATGATGATATACGGCTGCGTGCTGGGCGACAAGGAGAAGCCGGACGGCTTCCTGCTGATGAATTCGGCGCTTGTGCCGGTCGGCTCGACTGCTTCCATAATCAAGCGTCAGCTTATGATAATCACCATTATGCTGATACTCATTGCCTTCGCTCTGTCACTGTTCATGGCGAAGCGCATCTCCCAGCCTATTGAGAAGATAACCGCCTCCGCCAAGAATCTTGCACGGGGCGACTTCAATACCAAGTTCGAGGGAAAGGGCTACCTGGAGGCGAAAAACCTGGCGGATACCCTTACTTACGCCGAGAACGAGCTTTCAAAGGTGGATACCATGCAGCGTGACCTTATCGCAAACGTTTCCCATGACCTGAGAACGCCGCTGACTATGCTGAAAGCCTATGCGGAGATGATAAGGGACTTGTCCGGCGATAATCCGGAAAAGCGCAACCAGCACCTTGAAATAATCATCAGCGAAACTGACCGCTTGTCCCTTATGGTCAATGATATCCTTGACCTCTCCAAACTGGAAAGCGGCAGGCAGAAACTTTCACCATCGGAATTTGAGATAAGTTCAAAGCTGAACGAGATAATCGGCAGATTCTCCGGAATATCCGAGAAAATGGGCTACAGCATCAACTTCACACCTGACGAGGAACGTATGGTTTTCTGCGACGTTGTGAAGATCGAGCAGGTAATTTACAACCTCATCAATAACGCCATAAACTATACCGGCGAGGACAAGCAGGTGTACGTCCGGCAGATAAATGAGGAGGGCAGCGTACTTATTGAGGTAGAGGACACTGGCGACGGTATCGAGGAGGATAAGATAAAGCTTATCTTCGACAAGTACTACCGCTCCGAAAATCACAAGCGTGAAGTTGTGGGAACTGGTCTGGGTCTGTCCATTGTAAAAGCTGTCCTGAAGCTTCACGGCTATGATTATGGTGTAAGAAGTCAGCTTGGAAAGGGCTCGGTTTTCTGGTTCAGAATATCAGATGTGAAAAATGCACAAAAATCAGAATAAAATGTTGAAAAATTTGTAAACGACTTTTGGTCATTTTTTCACGCAGATTTCACATTCACCCTTTACAATATAATTGCTGAGGGTAATACCCAAAGCGGTTTTCATGGTAGTTTAATGTTTACCCCAACATTAAATTATTAAATCCCCAATAATCCCTATATCATGGCAGATGAGCTTCCTTCCCCGGGAGGCTCATTTGTTTTTAAATTGTTCCTGCAATTTATTGCGGAATTTTCCCGTTATTATTGACAATTCCGGTTTTATGCGGTATAATTGTTACAGATATTTGAACGAAAAACGTTCTGAAAGAGGGAATGAGAATGAAAACTACACTATTTAAAAAGGGCATCGCTGTGACTTCTGCGCTCGCAGCTGTAGTATGCGCTGCTCCGGCTGTGCCGTCAGCTTCCGCCGCACCCGATGCTTATCACGACGACTGGCTGCACGTCAACGAAAACGCTGAGATCGTTGATATGAACGGCAACCCTGTATGGCTCACAGGCTGTAACTGGTTCGGCTACAACGTTACTACTCAGGTGTTCGACGGCGTATGGTCAAGGAATATGCACGAAATGCTCAACGAAATGGCTGACCACGGCTTCAATTTCATGAGAGTGCCTATGTCTACACAGATCCTCCTACAGTGGAAAAACCATGATCCCGATCCGTATATGGTAAAGGTCAATGAGTGGAAAAACCCGGAGCTGACTGTAGAGGGCGTTGTTGGCGGTACTCCTAAGTACAGCTTCGATATCTGGAATCAGGCTGTTGAGTGGTGCAGAGAAAACGGCATCAAGATAATGATCGATATCCACTGCGCTACTACCGCTTCAAATGGTCACCAGCTTCCGCTTTGGTATGACAGCAACTACAGCACCGAGGACTGGCTGGAAGCACTGAACTGGGTGGCTGACTACTACAAGGATGACGATACTATCCTGGCTATCGACCTGAAAAACGAGCCTCACGGCAAGAATGACGGTCAGGGTATGGCTAAGTGGGACGATTCAACTGATCTGAATAACTGGAAATATGCCGCTGAACGTGGCGCAGATGCAGTACTCAGCGCTAACCCTAATCTGCTGGTAATGGTCGAGGGTATCGAGGTTTACCCGAAGTTCGAGGAGGGTGAAGACTGGGATTCTCAGCCTGTTGACTATGCACGTTACCCCTGGAGTCCGTTCTACGGCGCTTGGTGGGGCGGCAATTTCCGTGGTGCAAGAGATTATCCTGTAGACCTGGGCGAGCATCAGAGTCAGCTTGTTTACTCTCCCCACGACTACGGCCCGCTGGTATGGGAACAGGATTGGTTTAAAAAGGACTTCAATAAGGATACTCTTATGGAGGACTACTGGTACGACACCTGGGCTTACCTTGTAGAGGAGAACATCTCACCGCTGTTCATGGGTGAGTGGGGTGGATTTATCGACGAAAAACACGATCCTACCGGCGATAATACAAAGTGGATGACTATACTCCGTGACTACATGATCGAGAAGCGTATCCACCATACTTTCTGGTGCTTCAACGAGAACTCCGGCGATACAGGCGGACTTCTTACCAACGATTTCCAGGACTGGGACGAGGATAAGTACGCTCTGGTAAAGCCTGCACTCTGGCAGGATGAGAACGGCAAGTTCATCAGCCTTGACCATACTATCAAGCTGGGTCAGGCTGGAAACGGTATCTCACTTTCCGATTACTACGGCGGCAGCAGCACTCCTCAGCCTGCTTCTACAACTGCTGCAAATACAGGCGAGACTACCACAACTACCACTACAACCACAACAACGACCACTACCCCTGTTACCACAACTACAGGTTCAGGCAGTTCATCAGGCGTTAAGGGCGATGCCGATAATAATGGCACTGTGTCCATTTCTGATATCGTACTCGTTCTTCAGTACTCCGCAAACAAGACTAAGTACCCCATTTCTCCTGAGGGTCTTGAGAATGCGGACGTTGACAGTGACGGCGAGATCACAGCAAAGGACGCTTTCCTCATTCAGGAAATAGATGCTAAGCAGTAATATCACTTCCGGGCAGTTCATATTGTGGGCTGCCCGGTTTTTTGTAAACCCTATCTAACCGGAAATACACGCCGTAAGTGTGATAATGATTAATTACGCATTGCGAATTACGAATTTATTTCCATGGCAACAGCATTTACTTTTTGAAAATTATTTAAGTCGCCCGTTTTTTTACTAAATTTGTCTGTTTTACGGACGTTCCGCCAAAGGGGGACACCCAAGTG
>CAMOEP010000236.1 GCA_946612185.1 uncultured Ruminococcus sp. | reverse complement strand
CTCTTGGCTTGGTCGATTTTTTATAACCTCCCTGTTTGGACATTCCCTCAAGCTGGCTCAGCTTGACAGCTTGCTATGGAAAGGACTTCCTCAGCGATATCATCAATTGTACGCATAGCGCCGTCCTTGCAGCACTCCACCGGCAGCCAGCCAAGTTCCTTCACGCAGAAATCAGCAGCTTTGCGGGAGCGCATGAGGTAATCCACATCACGCTCATGGATATCCTTTTTGGTATCGTCGCCGTTATATCTTCCGGTCATAAGCTTCTGGCTGATCTGAGTATCCACACGCAGGTATATGACCTTATCCGGGGCAGGTATACCAAGCAGTTCGTACTCATAATGGAAAAGCCAGTCTGTGAACTCTTTCCACTCCTCCTCCGGCAGTTTTGAACACTGGTGGATAGCGTTGGAAGTTGTATACCGGTCAGCGATTATTATACCGCCCTGCTGATAGAAGTCCAGCAGACCGCCTTTGAATGTGGCATAGCGATCAACCGCATAGAAACTGGAAGCGGCGTAGGCGTTGACGGAATCGGCGCTCTTGCCGAAGTCTCCGGCGAGGTACATTTTTACCAGTGCAGACGAGGGACTGTCGTACTGGGGGAAAGAAATTTTCCTGACATTGCAGCCCTGAGCAGCGAGAGTATCCGCAAGGCGCTGCGCCTGGGTATTCTTACCGCTTCCGTCCAGACCCTCAATAACTATAAGTTTACCATTCATATGTCATCATCTCCTTAAACCCATTATACCACAAACAGCAGCGATATTCAATCATGCATCAGAAATAAAAAAGCTGCCACAAATGCGACAGCTTCATGCGTATCCAATTTTCAGAAAATACGTCTCTCCCTTGACGAGTATATACATTCATCCCATAACTTGCAGCCCTCTGCGTAAAGCTGCGTCTGCGGCACTTCCGCAGCACTCTCTCCAGGCACAGCCCTATGCTGCACCTTATCTTTACCGGTCTTACACTACTCTGCCCGCACATGGCAGAACCGGTTGTTTATTTTGCACCCTTACGAAGTATTACAGCAGCGGCTGTCTTTGCGATCAGTTTAAGATCAAGAGCAGCACTGCGAGTCTTTATGTACCTGATATCGCTCTCTACCCATTCGTCAAAGGGCATATCGCTTCTGCCCTCGCACTGGCAGATACAAGCCAGACCGCCCTTTACAAGGAGTCTGTCCATTTGCTCAGGTGTATAAAGTACCACCTCTCTGGGAAGCGGCGGACGTGGTCCGATTATCGACATATCGCCCATAAGGACGTTCCAGAGCTGTGGAAGTTCGTCGATAGATGTCTTTCTTATGAATTTGCCGACCCTTGTGATACGAGGGTCGTCATCGCTCTTGAAGGCGATACCGTCAGAGTCGTTCTGCTTCTGAACCTCTTTGAAATGCGCCTCAGCGTCTACGCACATTGAACGGAACTTGTACATTCTGAAAGGTCTTCCGTCCTTAGTAAGGCGAACCTGTGAGAATATAGGGTTGCCCTTATCGTCAACGTATATGATAAGTGCTACCAGTCCCATGGGTACAGCCAGCACACCCAGCGCACAAAGTGATGCAGCTACATCGAAAGCTCTCTTAGCCTTCTCATAGCGCTCACCGCCTGCGACCTTTACCTTGGAGCTTTTCAGAGTCTCACGGACACCCTTGTAAAGGAGTCTGAGCGCTCTGTCATCGAAATCGAGGATCGGGTATGAAGTGATGCCCTCTTTCTGTTCCTTCAAAGCTTCAAGGGTTATTTCGGTAAAGCCTTCTTCGGTGACCTTTTCGTACTTTTCTTTTAATGCCATTGCCTGCATGTTCCTCCCCTCCAGAAAACAAAATGCAACTAATGCTTTAGTATTTGTATTACAGCACATACCGCCTGCCGCAAGTGAAGCAGGTTGCAGGAAATGCTGTATCTGTCCGGAATTTCGCAGTAAACTCCGGTCTTGTCAAGGGAATTGTATACTCTTATTACATCATAACACAAAAAAACGACAAAATCAAGGGTTTTTTTAAATTTGTAGAGATTAAACGAAAAAAAAATATTTCCAGTCACAAAAAGGGCATATCCGGCAGATATCACTGGTCTTTTCGCATAGCATTCCTGCCGCTCTGGGCAAGTTTTTTGAGTGTCTCCTTAAATGATAGCTGCTGCTGTTCGGAAAGACCTCTTATTGCCTTGAATACAGTCGGGTAAGTGGCGAGTTTATTGGAGTTTATCTCGCTTATGGTCTGCTTGTCGGGGGCTTCGATGACCTGGAATATGGTATCGACGAAATTACGCTTATCCTCGTCGCTGAGTTCGCCAAGCCAGTTGGAGAGGGTACGGCTGACAAAGCTGCCGGACTTTGAAAGCCCGTCTGAGCGGACGAAATCGCTGCGCAGGACTTCCCAGCTATAGGCAAGGTGCTGCATGATACCCACGCTTGTACTGCGCACCACGGTATTCTCAGAGCCGCTTGCAAGAAGCATACCCACCACCGAGGACTCCGGCACAAAGCTATGGACTTTGCTGAGTACTGCGCTGTACTCCTCAGAGGCAGCTATCTCCTCGCTGAATCCGGGAGCGTCGAAAGCGTAAACGGCACTGATGCGTTCCCGGATAGGTTCTTCGCAGAATGCGGCAGCAAATACCGCAAGGTTTCCGCCCTTTGAGTGACCGCCTATGATTATCTCACGGCTAAGGTCGTAGAAACAACTGTCGAGGTACTGAACAGCGCACTGCTGACCGGGAGTATACTGCATATACGCAAGCGCCATATCCTCCTTCCAGCCGATAACGGTGTTGTCCGTTCCACGGAAAGCGGCAAATGCCCGCCCGTCGCCTAAGTCGAGTATCATAGCGGAAAACTGTATCTCCGCATCATTGTCGATGAAGTTGACGTAGCGGCTTATAAGAATATCCTTGAACCGCTCAGCAACAGCCATTTTCGCAAACAGGAGGGTATCCTCCTGGAAGCTTATGATACGCTTGTTTTCCGGAACATTTTCGGGGGAATACGCCTTGAAAGCGTCCGCAACAGTTACTTCCTGCCCCTCGCTGATAATGCCCTCAAGCGGGAGGTAAGCAAACTCTGAAAGTATCAGAGCGTCCACGCTGCAAAAGGGCGAATCCTGAAAGCTCAGGTCGCCACGCCAGTCGATATAATCAAGTATATTAGCCATAGATCAACTCCTGTACTCTTTCAGCCGTTCAAGCGATGCGGCAGCCTTTTCGTGACCCTTTGCGGCAGCCTGCCTGTACCAGTGGATAGCCTGCCCGATGTCCTTTGCCGAACCCAGACCACGTTCCAGGCAGAAGCCGTAGTTGTACATACCGTTAGCGTTTCCGAAGTCGGCGGAGCGCTTGAAGTAGCCGCTCGCCTTGTAAACGTCCTTTTCCGTACCAGTCCCCAGGAAGTAGCAAGTCCCGACCGCATTGAGTGCCGGGGCGTAACCCAGGTCGGAGGCTTTTTTGTAGTACTCCAGAGCGAGGGCAAAATCACGGGGAGTTCCCCAGCCTTTTTCGTAGCAGCAGCCAGCCATGTAAGCGGCTTTCGGGTCATTATTATCCGCAGCGGCTCTGAAAAGTTCCAGTGCATGAGCGGAGTTTTTCTCCGTACCGTGACCGTAGTAGTAGAACGTTGCCAGCATATATGCCGCTTTGGCATTGCCGTTTTCGTAGGAAAGTTTTACCCAGTAAAACGCCGCACTTTCGTCCTTTGGGACACCCAGTCCGCTGAAATGGCAGCAGCCCAGGTTATACTGCGCAGGAGCGTAGCCCTGATTAGCGGCTTTTTCATACCATTTCACAGCCTCCACCAGGTCTTTGGGAACGCCCTTGCCCTGAAACAGGCAGTTGCCGTACTCATTCTGCGAGGGGGCATGGTCGAGCATTTCGGCGGTGAGCATAAATTTCTGGGCAGCCACGCCGAAAGCGCCTCTGTTCAGAGCGTCCATAGCGTCGAGGTACATAGGCGGGGTATAGTCATCAGCGGCGGCATCGGGTCTTTTTTCGGGTTCAGCAGGTTTTGGGGTATCGCAGACAATGCAGAGTTCCCAGCTTGCGTCGTTTGAAGTAGAGCAAAGAGGACAAACCCAGTTCACTCCTTTACCTCCCCTTTCTTTTTTTATTTGAATGAATTAATTCCGATAAAAGCGTCCCCATAAAGGGGACACTTAGATCAGAGTCTCTTTGCAAGCTTCTGGATTATCGCCATTTCCTGACGGATAAATCTGGCGCTTCCGTCGGCGGTATAGAAGTTATAGCCGTTCACGCCGCCCAGGGTAGTCTGTTCGCTGCGGACGAATCCCTTTGCCCTGATACCCTCCGGGTCGAACTCGAT
>CAMOEP010000235.1 GCA_946612185.1 uncultured Ruminococcus sp. | reverse complement strand
TTTGGGAACGTCATGGAGACTAATAATAAACAAAAAAAGTAACGTGCGACTTAAAAAATTCCCAAAAAAATAAATGCTGCTGCCGTGTATATAGAGAAAACAAATGTTGACATCAACAAACATTTTTTGTATAATTATAAATAAGGATGTGATATAATGCTTAGTAAAGGCAACACCGCACAGAGATTGTGGTGCAGATGCCGGAAAATATGAGGGGCAGATGTGCCGCAAAGCCGTCAGGCGGTCTTTGTGCGGTATTGCCTATATTGTTTTCAGGGGAGAAGGTGAATGAATTGAAAATTTATACAATAGTTGGAGGAGTCAACGGCGTTGGGAAGAGCAGTCTTTCAGGTGTTCTTTCGGCAGAAAGTTCTGACCTGGGTATTATTATTGATACTGATAAACTTATTTCTGCAAATGGCGGAGACCGTCTGAAAGGCTGCAAAGAAGCAATTGCTCTTATTAACAAGTGCCTTGATAACGGTGTGAATTTCACTCAGGAAACCACACTTTCAGGTGTCAGGACAGTCAGAACTATAAAAACGGCTCGTGATCTTAACTACTATATCCGGCTTTACTATGTAGGTGTCAGTTCCGCAGATGAAAGCATAAGACGGATAAAGAATCGTGTGGAAAAAGGCGGTCATGATATTCCCACAGCAGTTGTTGAAAGGCGATATCAGAAACGTTTTGAGGATCTTGCCGCAGTACTTCCTTATTGTAATGAAGTTCATCTGTTTGATAATGAAAATGGTTTTGTTGAAAAAGCTGAGTACAGAAACGGCTCTCTTATCTTTAAGGGAACTGATATTCCGGACTGGCTTACAGAACTGGCTGATTATCTGAAATAGAACGTCTTACTTTTTGATATATTGTTTTCAGGGGAGAAGGTGAATGAATTGAATATAATCAAATATCCCACACCGGAGGACGTGCATCGTGCTGTAAAAGAGGACGAACCGCTTCTTGCACTTATATCCTTTGACGGTCAGACCGCTATCATGAGCCAGATCGACGAAGCCATGGAGCATCACATACTTCTGATGAAAGCCGGATACAAGGATACTGATATTGACAAGTTTTTCCGGATAGTTCTTGATAAGAGCGGTGCGGACTGGACTTTTGTCTGCCCTCCTGACTATAAGAATATCCCGTTCAAGGATAAGCGCATCGAGGCTTTCTATAAGGACGGTTTCAGCGTTATTTCTGAATTTCTCCATTCTATCGGCTATCTTGTCGGAATCAATATTCCCAAGCGCTACAGCAGGCATATGGACGTTCTAAGCGGTGTTGCCTATAGCTCTCAGCCTGACCGGAAGTTTTATCACAATGAAAATGAGGTTTGAACTATGAGCATCAGCAGAGATAACACCCCGGAACTGAATCGTGATGAGTATACTGAATTTATTTACAACGAAACCTGCTTTGGTGAGCCTATCGCTCCTGAAAATGCAGAAGATGTAGCTGCGGGCATAAGCCGTGCATTGGAACTTGAATCACGTCCAATATTCCTTGAGGGTCTGTCCGCCAGACTCATGCAGCTTGGTATTGCCTGTACCGTCGATGACGTGGAGATAATGCTCACGGAAGTAAAACGCAGATTCAAGGAAATATTAGGGTTTTCCTGCCCCCGGACGGTGCTGGAATGGATAAAAGGCACTACTCCAGGCATCACCAACCGCAAAAATCACTATGACCTCTGCTATGCTCTTGAAATGGACTTTCAGCAGACGGCGGTTTTCTTTCAGAAGCATTACCTTACGCTGCCTTTCAATGTGAAAAGCAGCGTAGATGCAGTGTTTATGTATGCTCTCTATCATAAGAAGCCATATTCTGCGGTAACTGAGCTGCTTGAAAAGTCTAAGGGCTTTGCATCTCAGGAGAAAGCCCATACTTCGACTTCACAGATAGTCTCTGCGATACTTGAACTTGATGATGATGAAAGGTTCTTGTGTTACTTGTCGAAGCATTGTTATGATAATAAACAGCAGTTCAGACTCGCACGAAACATTATAATTAAAGAAATGGAAACGGTAAAGGATATTCTTCTGAAATATGAATCTGACAGAGTGCTGTCCTCCGAAAGACTTGGCAGCCTGACAATAGAAGCGCTGCTTGGTGTAAAGTATCAGGGGTCAGGCAAGAAAATCAGGAACAGCGATCTCCCGAAGCGTTTTACTGAGTCACTTCCTAATGATGTAACTCTTGGCAAAATAGTGAACGGCGATGTTGCATCATATGAACTCCTCCGGAAAACCTTGATGCTCCTGAAGTTCTACAACTTTTATTTTGAAGCTGATAACTCCGATCCTGACACTATCGGCGGCAACCTTATGGACTTCTATGAGGAACTGAACAGCGTACTTATTTCCTGCGGATTTGCCCAGCTTTATGTCCGTCATCCTTTCGACTGCCTGATCTTGTATTGTGCAAACTCCTACGACCCTATTGATGCGCTTTACTGTGTGATACAGAACTGACGGAACTCATTTTTATAATTCCCCGGAGAATTCCTGTATAATATAGGCAACACCGCACAGAGATTGTGGTGCAGATGTGCCGCAAAGCCGTCAGTCGGTCTTTGTGCGGTGTTGCCTATAGCTGAAAGGAGGTCGGTGCTATGCTTGAAAACGGCTGTACGCTGTCTGCGGAGGGCAGGCAGTACACGATAATCCAGCAGCTTGGCAGAGGTGCGAATACGGTCGCTTATCTTGCTGAGTGTGCAAACGGCGGGTCGATGACTAAGTGTATTTTAAAAGAATTTGCTCCCCATAACACAGACGATATCGAGGCAGACAAGGCACGTTTCATAGCTTCGGGAAAAATGCAGAATACGATACGGCAGAGGTCTTTGCTTACTAATCAGACTCCGCCGGTGAGCCACATTTTTGAAGCGAATGGCACGGCATTTATTGACGTTGCCTGCTATAGCGGTATGGCACTTGATAAGCTGAGTGAACTTACTTTGCCGCAGTATATGGCGATTTGTGAAACAATTGCAAAAACTGTCGGATACTACCACAAGTCGGGCTGTCTATGCCTTGACCTGAAACCGGAAAATATCTTTATCCTGCAAAATGCTCCTGATGATACGATAACTCAGCTTGTGGAGTTCATCGACTTTGACAGTATTCGTGATGTGAATAACGGCGGTAATACGCTGTTTTCCTACACAAGAGACTGGGCTGCACCTGAACAGTTAAATCCCTATGCTGCTCAAAAAATCGGCAATACGGCGGACATTTACACTGTGGGCGAGATCGTCTTTTATCTGCTTTTCGGCAGACACTCCAATGATACGGAGCATCGTGGCTTCTCAAAATATCCCTTTGAAAACTGTAGGCATGAGTACCACAAATTCACGGAGCGCCCCGATGTTCAGGCACTTTTTACCAGGCTTTTCCGGAGAACGATACGCTCCTCTGCATCGAACCGCTTCCAGACAATGGACGAGGTAACAAAGCTTCTCGGTGGGCTTATGGAATTGCTGAACCAGAAGGATTACATAATTCCAGTACTGCCGTCTGTGTCACCGGATTTTGTGGGCAGAGATGCGGAGATCCGACAAATTGCAGAGAGCCTGCAAAGAGGTCGTGTTCTGTACCTGACAGGTGTAGGCGGTATCGGCAAGACCACGCTTGTCAAGAACTATATCGCAAGGAACAGGACGGATTATGAGGTCATTGTGTACCTTGAATATGACGGCGACATTCAGCACACCTTCTGTGATGATATGCAGCTACAAATCAGCACTGTGTCACGGCAGGACGGCGAATCCCTTGCTGATTACTTTCTCCGCAAGCTAAAGGCTTTTAAGCGTATCTGCGGCGGGCGGCGTGTATTGTTCGTCCTTGACAACTTCACCGACAGGCTCACTAAAGACCTTAGCCGCATCATCGACTGCGGATATGACACCATTATCGCCACAAGAAACAAGCCGCCGAAGAACAGCTTCCCATTTATTGAAGTGGGGACAATTGCCGATATTTCGACTTTGTTCCGGCTTATTGCCCTGAACCTTGAACGTACCCCGACTAAGGAGGAACGGCTGTGCTTTGATGAGATCATCACGCTCGTTCAGGGACATACCCTTGTTCTGGAGCTTATCGCAAGGCAGATAGCCGCAGGGCAACAGCATTTACTTTTTGGGAATTATTTAAGTCGCCTGTTTCTTTTACTAAATTTGTCTGTTTTACGGACGTTCCGCCAAAGGGGACAACCCAAGTGGAAAAAGGGGGAGGGACAAACTAAACCCGACAAAAATCGGCATTCCCTCCCCCTTTTCCCCCTTAGGTTTTCCCCTCTGGACTCCCCTTTCCTGAACCCC
>CAMOEP010000234.1 GCA_946612185.1 uncultured Ruminococcus sp. | reverse complement strand
AGGTACAGCGTGCAGAGATACACAAAAAGACAGTTATCGACCACAAGCCGGACGCAAAGCAGGCTGACGAGTACCGTGAACTTGCCAGAAAGATCGAGGAGAACACACAGTTCGTTATCCCCAAGCCCCTTACTCAGGAGCGCCTGGAGGAAATACTTCTGGAGTACGGTCTGCTTGACACACTGGAAGATAACTACCATATCTGAGGCAGTTATGCAGTATAATGTGTTTCGCTTAAAGCTTATCTGCGGCGAGCGTATGTGGAAACCAGGGCGATGTCCAGTATATCCCCTCTGATTCTGAAAACAATATGCCATACATCTGCGCCCGGATCTGCCATACGTCCGGGCGTAACTTTATTGATTTGCCTGTTATGGTCATATTGTACCTTTTAGACATAGTTTGTCGATATGAATTCTATGTATTCGCTCATTGACAAATCACTCCCCCTGATATATAATATTTTATAATTTTACGGAATATTTCGGGAGGTGTTTTTTATGACTTTACTTCAGATAAATTATCTGCTGACTATCGCAGAATCACGTTCCATGAACAAGGCTGCCGAGAAGCTTTTCATCGCTCAGCCTACCCTCACAAGCGCTGTCAGGGACGTGGAAAGTGAACTGGGGATACAGATATTCCACCGCACTCACAAGGGCGTTACGCCAACTATTGAGGGCGAGGATTTTCTCAGAAAGATAAGGAGAGTTTACCAGCAGTATGAGGAGGTCGTGGCGGAATACGGCGATGAGACGCAGCTTCGCAGAAAGTTCGCTGTATCTATGCAGCACTATTCCTTTGCAGTCAAGGCATTCATCGCTATGGCTAAACACTACGACGCTAACCGGTTCGACCTGACACTCCGGGAGACTACTACCGCAAATGTTATCAGGGACGTAAGCAATATGAAAAGTGAGATAGGCATAATCTATACCAGCGAGAGCAATCAGCGGGTCATCAACCGGCTTCTGCGTGAGAATGAACTGGACTTCACCTCGATAATCGAATGTCCTGCCAGCGTATACCTTGCACGAACGCACCCGCTGGCAAATGAAAAGGAACTTACCTTCGAGCAGCTTGACCCATATCCCTGCCTTTCCTTTGAACAGGAGAACGAGACAGAGGTATTCTTCGCTGAGGAAATACTCATCGAAAAGGCTTATCAGAAAACTATCAAAGCCACCGACCGTGCCACTATGCTAAGTCTTATCGAGGATCTGGACGGCTATACCTTCTGTTCCAGCATATTCTCCGAAAGACTCAGCGGCGACAGGTTCGTGGTCATACCCTTCAAAGACGGCGACGCTGCCCAGCGAATGATGAACATAGGCTTCATCACAAAGAAGAACTGCCAGCTCAGCAGTATGGGCAATAAATTCCTTGAGGAGGTCAGCCGTGAACTGAATATTGACAATTTATAAGTAATAAGCCTATTTTTCATATATGTAAAATAAGTATTATATAGAGGTGATCTTATGGTGTACAGATTAGCTGTTGCTTCTACTGACGGAATCGTCGTCAACCAGCATTTCGGTCATGCACAGCAGTTCCATATTATCGAGATAGACCCGGAAAACCTTGCTTACAGCTACGCCGGCACTCGTGAGACTGAGCGTGTCTGTCAGGGGCATTTTCACAATGAGTCCTCGTTTGATAAGGTGATCGACGTTCTCAGCGACGTTCATGCCGTTATCGTGGCTAAGATAGGACAGGGTGCATCACAGCAGCTTGAAAGCCGTGGTCTTACGGTGTACGAAGCGCCGTTCCCTATCGAGCCTTTGATGGAAAAAGTTATAAGCGATAAACTATGGGAGGTGGACAAATGGCAATTTCCTACGAAGAACTGACCGACAAGCACCCCTGCTATGCAAGGGGCAAAAAAGGCTCGACCGGAAGGATACACCTTCCTATCAGCCCTACCTGCAATATCGAGTGCCGCTTCTGCGACAGGCGTATCAACGACTATGAAAAGCGTCCCGGCGTGGCTTCTACGGTAATTAAACCGGCGGAAGCTCTGGACGTTATCCGCAGATCACTGGAACTTTGCCCTGCTATAAAAGTTGCCGGTATCGCAGGGCCGGGTGATACCCTCGCATCGGACTACGCTATCGAAACTTTCCGGCTTATCAAGGAGAATTTCCCAGACCTTGTGAAGTGCATGAGTACTAACGGGCTTCTCCTGGCTGAAAAGGCTGACCAGATAATTGATGCCGATATCGACTCGCTGACGGTAACAGTCAATGCCGTTGACCCGGAGATAGAAGCAAGGCTGAACAGGGGTATCCTCTACCACGGCAAGCACTATACCGGCGTTGAAGCCGCTGAAATACTCATCAGAAACCAGCTTGAAGGCATCAGAAAAGTAAGCCGTGCAGGTATCACGGTAAAGGTGAATACCGTTCTGGTCATCGGCATAAACGACGGACATATCGAGGAAATAGCAAAAACCGTCAAGGAGGCTGGGGCTTCGATCTATAATATTATCCCACTTATCCCCCAGAATGAACTCAAGGACTACCCCGAACCCACCTGCCTCCAGATAGAGGAAGTCCGGGCTAAGGCAGCAAAGTATATCGACGTTTTCAGACATTGCCAGCGCTGCCGTGCAGATGCCATAGGAGTTCCCGGCGAAAAGGACTTCGGTGACCAGATATACCTGAAACGTATCGCTCATAAGGATACTTTTTCGCATGGATAACAAGCAATTATCGCACCCTTCTGCAAATCAGGAGGGTGCTTTTGTGCGTATGGAAAACAGCTCTCCCCTCCCCTTTGCCTTTAGTTAACTGAAAAACAAATGTATAATGTGTTGGATTTGTGTTGACTTTTTGGCAGTAAAATGTTATAATTATGTTAATCAGTAATGCGGAGGCTGCGCAATGTAAAGCCCTGTATTTTGCTTGATAATATAACTTTAAGGAGGCTTACTATGGCAACAAAAAAGTATGTGGCTGAGTGCGTCGGTACATTCGTTCTGGTACTCCTCGGCTGCGGCACAGCAATGCTCGTTGGCTGCGATGCGGCAAACGGCGGAGGTTATATCCTCACTGCCCTGGCTTTCGGTCTGGTCATCGTTGGTATGGCTTACTGCGTGGGCAACATCTCAGGCTGTCACATCAATCCTGCGGTATCACTCGGCGTTCTTATCTCAGGCGGAATGAGCGGCATGGATTTCATCGGCTACGTTCTCTCACAGTGCATCGGCGCTACTCTTGGCGCAGCAGTCCTCAAGGGCATATTCACTATGGGAAATATCGAGGACAAGACCGGCGGACTTGGTTCAAACGGTCTGGCAGGTGTCAACGGCAGCATCGGCGCAGGTCTGCTTGTGGAGATACTGCTCACATTCATCTTCGTGCTGACCATTCTGGGCGTTACTTCCAAGAAGTTCAAGCATGGTTCATTCGGCGGACTTATCATCGGTCTGACCCTGACTCTGGTACATATCTTCGGAATCGGTCTGACTGGTACTTCTGTTAATCCTGCAAGAAGCTTCGGCCCTGCAATACTTGCCGGCGGCGACGCTATCATTGACCTGTGGGTATTCATCGTAGGCCCTCTTATCGGCGCTGCACTGGCAGCATTACTGTATAAGTGGTGGGAGTCATCTATTCCTGAGCCTAAGGAGGAAATCGCCGCACCTGCTGCAAAGGTAGCACCTGCTGCACACGCAGTTTCCGCAAACAAGCCGAACAACTCAAAATCCGGCAATAACAAGAAGAAAAAGAGAAAGTGATCTTCTCTAAGAAATGCGTCCCACCAGGGGCGCATTTTTTGTATGTGCGGATATTCGTGTAAGCGGATATTCGTATAATTTTAATAAAATCATGACATTCTGCGTACTATATTTAATGAGGCAAGACCGCAATAAATGGTGCAAAAGCACTTGAAATAGAACAAAGAATATGATATAATTACTTTTGTAATTCTTTTAAGGAGACATAATATGAAAAAAAGTAAACGTTCTTTGGAACTGAGCCGGGTGGATATCCTTTGCATTGCCGTGCTTATTATTTCTACCCTGTTCTTCTTCATTCGCATCTACCCCATAATTTTCGCTGTCCACGATGATATGCGAAATTACACACTCGTCCGCCGTGGAATATTAGTGGAAAACGCCATTGCGTCCGCTAAAAACGGCAGAATCTCCCACTTGTGGAATCACCTGCTGCTGGGCTTCCCGTATATTCTCAACAAGGTCTGGTTCTACAAGCTTGTGTCCTACGTCACCACACTTTTCGACCTGTGGACAATGTGGCTGCTGGCGTGGAAACACATCGACAAGCACCTTGCCTGGATAACCTCTGCCTGCTTCATGGCATTTGCAA
>CAMOEP010000233.1 GCA_946612185.1 uncultured Ruminococcus sp. | reverse complement strand
TGACTATCATCAACCCCTGCGACGATGTTGAGGCTAAGGCTGCTGTAAAGGCTGCTATCGACTTCGAGGGCCCTGTGTATATGCGATTCGGCAGACTTGCTGTACCTGTTATCAACGACGCTGAGAACTACAAGTTCGAGATCGGCAAGGGTATCGTTCTGCGTGAAGGCAGCGACCTTACTATCGTGGCTACCGGTCTTATGGTAAACGAGGCACTTATGGCTGCTGAGACACTCTGCGCAGAAGGCATCAGCGCAAGAGTTGTAAATATCCACACTATCAAGCCCCTTGACAAGGAGCTTATCTGCAAGTGCGCAAAGGAGACAGGCGTTATCGTAACTGCTGAGGAGCATAGCATTATCGGCGGACTTGGCTCAGCAGTAGCCGAGACTGTAACAGAGTGCTGCCCTGTTCCCGTAGTAAAGATAGGTGTGAACGATGAGTACGGTCACTCCGGCCCTGCTGTTGAGCTGCTGAAGGAGTTCGGTCTGTGCGCTGATAATATCGCAGCTAAGGCAAGAGAAGCTATCAAGCTCAAGTAATGACCCTCCGGAGCATTTTCCGGGAGGATAGATAACTGACGCAATACCGCAGCGAGCGATAAAGCTTTCTGCGGTACTCTGCGTAAGGAAGGAGCAGTACATGAGAATTACCGGGATAGAGACAGACCTTTCCGGACGGACTGCCATTGAAGGTGAATCCTCCGGGGAATTTACCCTCATGTACCTGAGAAACAGCGTTATCATGCGTACTTCCGGCGGTGAGGTGCTTGTGAAAGCGCCGGCGGCGATAATATTTGCCCCGGACAGACAGCAGTACCTCAGAACTGCTGACGGCAGACATATGCGGGGGGAGATACTCCGCTTCCGTATGTCGAACGCTGACAGGCAGTACATCGCCTCGATGCTTCTTCCGCTAAACGAGCCGATGACTGTCACCGACGAGCAGACCTTTTCCGGCACTATCCGGAGCATAGTCCGGCATTTCGGCATAAAAAACCGCTTCACCGGAGAATTCATGGAGCTTTCCCTGCGGATACTCTTTATCTGCCTGTGCGCTCCAAAAGTTCCCCAGAATGACGCATCTGCCGTTCCGAGACTGAAACAGCTCCGCCAGCTTCGTCAGGCGATATACGACGACCCGTCCGCCGACTGGAATATTGACCAGATATGCCGGGATATGTGTATAAGCCGAGCCTACTTCCATAGAATATACAGGGAAGCATTCGGCGTTACCTGCCGCAGCGATGTTATCGAAAGCCGGCTTTCCTACGCCGAAACTCTCCTGTCAACTACAGACAAGACAGTTATGGCGATATCGGAAATATGCGGCTACGAAAGCGATGTTTACTTCATGCGGCAGTTCCGCAAGCGCCGTGGCTGTACTCCCACCGAGTACCGCAGGCGTGTGAGCAATGATTGAGACTTGCCTTCACAAAACTTTTAATATTGCGCAGCATGAGGCAAGTTCTGAGATAGATAAAAGGAGACAATACTATGACCAAAGGAGACAAGCGCCGCAACCGCAGGCGATTCAAGGTAAGATATGACCGCATCATTGCCGCAGTCCTTATACTTGCGGCTATGCTGCTGGTGGTGACCTCCTGCACCCAGGCACTTTTTGCAAAGACCAAAAAATCCCCGGATACCTCCGCTTCTCAGGCAAGTACTGCCGCAGACAGTACTGAGGGCGATACCGAGGAAAATACCTCCGGTGATACTACAGATACAGCCGATACTTCTGAGAGCAGTCCGGAGAATACTTCCCAGCCTGCTTCTTCAGCCGTAAAGACCGCTTTTAAGGACGAGATACACGACCATGACGATATTTATAAGGGCAACCTTGTGCTTGTAAACAAAGACGTGGAGTACAAGTTCCCGGAGGGTGATATCTCCCTGCTGCCCCTCTATGGCAACAAGAGCAGCTTCTATAACGTAAAGGATATGGTAACTGAACTTGACGCTGATACTATCAAGCGCCTTGATACACTTATGGAGTCGTTCCTTGCAAGTACAGGCAGAAAGGACTCAGACCTGTGGGTAGTTGACGGCTATCACAGCTATGAGGAGCAGTCCACCCGCTATTACGGCGGCGGTTCAGTATTTGAGCCGGGTCACTCCGACTACCACACCGGCAAGACCTTCGACCTGGCAGTATTCCCCCAGGACGGTTCAAGTTCCTACTACTTCGACGCTGAGGGTGACTATGAGTGGTTCAAGGAAAATGCTGCAAAGTACGGCTTCATCGTCCGTTTCCCCGAAGGCAAGGACGAGATAACAGGCGAGGCTGCAAGACGCAGGACTTACCGCTATGTCGGAGTTCCCCACGCCGGATATATCACCGACAATGACCTTTGCATGGAGGAATACATAGACCTTCTGCGCAGTCATACTACCGAAAATCCCCTGGAATATAAGGGCGATAACTACACATACTATATGTACTTCGTGCCTGCTGAGGCAAGCGGTACATCAACTATCGTGCCTGTTCCGGCTGATTCCAGCTACAATGTGTCCGGAAATAATGTGGACGGATTCATTGTTACAGGTGTTAGAAACTGACAAGAAAGGGTACATCATTGAAAAAGCTGTCTATCCTGATATGCGCCGTGCTGACCGCAGCAGCCATTACTTCCTGCGGCGATGATGATAAACGAGGTTCAGGAACGGGACATATGTACAATGTTCCGCTTCTGGGAAACCCCGAAAGCCTTGACCCGCAGTTCGCTGATGACCCCTCATCAAATACCGTCATCAAGAACCTCTACAGCGGTCTTATGATGACAGATGCCGACGGGAATACCGTCTGCTGCAACGCCGAAAGCTACAGCGTTTCCCCGGACGGAACGATATATACGTTTGAACTGCGCCAGGATAACTACTGGTTTTTCGACAAGAACGGGAATGATATGATAGACGAGGACGAGTACTTCCCGGTAACGGCTTCGGACTATGTTTTCGCCCTGCAAAGGGTTCTTGACCCGAATATGCACAGCCCTTATGCGGAGGACTTCCGCTGCATAAAGAATGCGGAGGTAATATCTATGGGACTGGAAAAACCGGAAGTTGCCGAGGTCTACGCCCCCGATAATCATACCCTCATAGTGGTACTTGAAGCACCGTGCAGCGACTTCCTCCGGCTTATGTCAACTGCGCCGTCATATCCGTGCAATAAGGCGTTTTTCGACTCCACTAAGGGCAGATACGGTCTTGACGACAAGTCTGTAATGTCCAACGGTGCATTTTTCGTCCGCCAGTGGTTCTACGACCCCTACGGCAATAACAATATCCTCTATATGCGCCGGAATGACGCAAACTGGGCGGATTCCTACGACATCGCCCCGTCGCTTCTGAGTTTCACAATTGAGCGTAGCGAGGAGGATATAAGGAAACTTTTCAAGAACGAGGAAATAGAGTGCTTCACCACCTATTCAAGCGCCGCATACAATCCAAAGAAGTACATCGTCGAGCCGCATATGGCAGTGACACTGGGACTTATCTTCAATCAGGAGGATAAGTACTTCTCCAACGAGAACCTGCGCAGAGCCCTTGCACTTTCACTGTCAAGGGACGACACTGAAAACGGCGATACCCTCATAGCAAACGGCATAATCCCCCCGGCGCTCAGAGTTCTTGGGCGCAGTTACCGTGACCTTTCCGCAGACAGCCAGTTTGCCCGGTTCAATACGGAAGAAGCGCTGGAATGTTTCGCAAAGGCAAAAGAGGAGATAGGTGCAGAGTCCTTTGAGAGCGTGAAGATAATGGTAAACGCCGGCACTTTCGACTCCGCACGGCTTCACAAGGTCACACAGTACTGGCAGGAGCTTTTCGGAACGTATATCGGCATCGAGGACGTTTCCGCCGAGGAATTCCAGCAGAGACTTGACAGCGGAGATTATATCATCGCACTTTATCCCCTTAAAGCCGACCAGGAGAGTACCGAGGCAGTATTCCGTGAATTCGTAAGTACGGACTGCCTGAAAACTGCTCTCCCGGAGGACTTCCAGCTTCCGTCGCCTGCGGAGATGTCAACCCTTGTGGAGGACTGCACCGCCGCCGAGAAAGCGATAATCGACCACTGCGGATTTATACCGCTGTACTATAAGAATACCTACCTTATAGCCAGAAGCGCCAACGAGGGCATAGCCTACGACCCATTCACCTCCGCCACCGACTTCCGCCTCGCCCTCAACTACAACTAACCCGCTGCGAGTCCTGTCCTTACTTCTATGTTACGGCTGCCTCTACTGGGAGGAAACCTTTCTGAAGAAAGGTTTTCTCCCAGACCCTCTTTCCAAAGACTTTTAGCTTAAAAATTCCCCCTGATATGGCG
>CAMOEP010000232.1 GCA_946612185.1 uncultured Ruminococcus sp. | reverse complement strand
TTGAGAAGAAGGAAGACAACCTGGCTGACGAAGTAGCTAAGATGATCAAGTAATTAACAGATACTTTTATGACCGCAGCATAGGGGGAATTTCTGTGCTGCGGTTTTTTATTACGATTATTGGAGGTTTTTATGAATTTCAGATTCAGAATGGTAATACTGCTGCTTTTTGTTGGTATAGCGCTGACTGTTTTAGGTTTCAGGAACAGTGCGATGCTTATAAAGGGCGATACTGTAAACCTGAGCGCACCTGTGGGCGATTTCAATAAGTCCGCACTCTGCGAGGGTACTATCGACTTCGTTTACGGTCCCTTCGCCGTACTGGAAACAACCAGGGAGACTGCTGGCGTTAAGACCAGTTCATCAGAGACAGATTTCTATATCGTCGGTGATACCCTGGACGGCGATGCACTGGTAGTGTTCACAACCAGTGATGAGGCTCTTATCAAGAAACTCGACGATGCCGCTGACCAGTGGTA
The DNA here is from genome assembly GCA_946612185.1 of uncultured Ruminococcus sp. Taxonomy (GTDB): domain Bacteria; phylum Bacillota; class Clostridia; order Oscillospirales; family Ruminococcaceae; genus Ruminococcus. The sequence continues at coordinate 3,865 of CAMOEP010000232.1, read as the reverse complement.
TCAGTACCTTACCGATGATAGTATTGCTGAGGGCGAATACCCCGATATTTCCATTGACTTCAAGGGCTATCTGGCTAAGCAGTACAAGGACGATGAGTATGACAACTACTACCAGGAGGCTATTGAAGACCTGGGCAATATCGGCTACACCGCTTCAGATTTCGCTGAATATCGCATTATTTACGGTGAGGTCGGCAAGGGCAGCTTCGTTATGCTCGCCGGCGGACTTCTGGTTCTTGCACTCGGCATTTTCCTTGCTATCAGGACTGTAAAAAGCACAAAGAAGTACCTGGCTGATGCAAAGGCTGTTAGTGCTGCTGAGAAGGCTCGCAAGGAGGAAATGCTTGCGGAAGCTGACCAGTATGCCGCAGACAACATTGACGAGACAACTAAGGTCGTAGATGAGTCTGACTATGACACAATAGAATCCTGACTTCCGGTCAGCTATGTATATATAAGAAACAATTTCAATTTTTCAACAATAATGCACCCCTGCTTTTGTTCAACACTTACAAAAGTAGGGGTGCAATATTTATATATATTACCATTGCAGGAATCTTTGAAATATGTTATAATTATTATATCCATATTAATTAAGGTATGAGGTTTTTATATGAATCAGAAGATACAATTATTGTCAGAATCTATCGGAAAAGTCATCGTTGGTAAAAATGACACAGTTATCAGACTTATAGCCTCTCTGCTGTGTGAGGGTCATGTGCTGCTGGAGGACGTTCCCGGCGTGGGCAAAACACAGCTTATTACCGCACTTTCCAGGTCTATCGGAGGTAAGTTCAACCGTATACAGCTTACTCCCGATGTTATGCCGTCAGATATTGCCGGATTTACCATGCTCGACCAGAGTACAGGCGAATTCGTCTACAAGGACGGTGCTGTTATGTGTAACTTCATGCTGGCAGACGAGATAAACCGTGCTTCGCCAAAGGTACAGTCAGCTCTCCTTGAGGCTATGGAGGAGCGCCAGATCTCACTGGACGGCACTACCCACAAGCTCCCTCAACCTTTTCTTGTTATGGCTACTCAGAACCCGGTTGAAACCTATGGTACGTTCCACCTGCCAGAAGCGCAGATGGACAGATTCTTCATGAAGCTGTCTATGGGCTACCCGGATGCGGCTGAGGAAATGAAAATACTTGAACGCACCGAAAAGCATAACCCTATCCAGAATATTGAAGCCCCTGTTATGCACGTTGAGGATATTACTGCGCTTCAGCAGGCTGTCAAGGATATAAGAGTCACCGACCAGGTGAAAGAGTACATCGTTTCTATCGTTGGAAGTACCCGTGATGACAGAAATGTTACTCTCGGTATCAGCCCCCGTGGAAGCATTGCCCTTTACAAGGCGGCAAAGGCTTTCGCCTTCATCTACGAAAGAGACTACGTTACTCCAGATGACGTAAAGACTGCCGCTGTTTCAGTGCTTGCCCACCGTATCATACTCTCTCCCCAGGGAAAGAGCCAGTTCGGTACAAGCGAGGCGTATATCCGTGACCTCCTTGAAAATGTAGCTGTACCGGCTATGGGAAAGTGATCGTATGAAGAGTATTTTTGCCGCATTAGCGGTTATTTTCCTGCTGTACATATTCACTTTCTATGTGGACGGCGAAATGGGTATTATCCTTTGCTCGTTCATCATCTTTGCACCGCTTATATCCCTTGGATTCACCGTGTATGCCCGCAAGCGCATAAGCGTCAGCCTTAGCTGCGACGGCTATGTGAAAAAGGACAGCACCGTAAATGTAAAGGTGAAAGTGGCTAAGACCGGCACGTTCCCGCTGGCAATTGTGGAACTGCGCCCCGGCGTGTCAGAGGTGTTTGAACCGGTAGGGAAAACCTACCGCATAACCCTTATCGGTGAGGACGAGAAAGAGTTCATTATCCCCGTAATGGCTAAAGTAGGCGGAAACGGCGAAATAAGGATCGACAGCGTGTTCTCCTGCGGATTCCTGGGCTTTATGAAGCTGAAAGTCAGGGAGAATCTTCCGGAACCACAGAGCGTTGGCGTTATACCGGAACTGCCCCAGGCTTCCACTTCCTCACAGCTTTTCAGAGCGATAGCAAATATCGTTGTGACCAGCGATAATGACGAGGAAAACGATACTGCTATGATATACTCCGCCAATACATCTCCCGGCTATGAACACCGTGAGTATGTTATCGGCGACCCTATGAAGCGTGTGAACTGGAAGCTGTCTTCCAAAAAAGGCACCCTTATGATAAGGCTTGATGAGGCAGTCGCCTCAGTTCAGCCAGTCATCGCCCTCGACCTTTTCAGACGCAGCGGTCAGGAGATCTCTGCGGCTGTTGTGAATGAGGAAATGCTTATCCGGTCAGTTTTCGGACTTCTCTCCGGACTTGTCCGCCAGGGTATCGCCTGCACTTTCCTTTATAATAATGCCGCCGGCGAGACTGTATGGGAGAATGTGGATAATCCGGATCTTCCGCAGCAGCTCCTTCTGAAAGTGCTTGCTGTGAAAGTCGCAGAGGACAGGCGCATAACCATATCCCCTGAAAACGGCAAAGCCTGCGCCTGCGTTATCGGTACTACCGACTGCGGCGAAGGATTTTCTTCATTGACTGACAGAATAGAAAGCATTGATAATATCAGCATTATCGGTACATCTGCCGAACAGCCTAACCCTACGGATATTCCGCTGTGGTACCTGGACGGCGATAATAACTTCAAACAGGTATAAGTAATGTCAGATAGATCAACCAATAAAACCACCTTAAAAAGTTTCCTGCAAAGAACTCTGCTTGACCCGGTACTGCTTTACAGTACGCTGGTGATGATGACCATTATGCACCATTACCGTGACCAGGGTAAAGCAACTATTGCAGTTACTCATTTCCAGAAATTCTGGGAGAAAGTGAGCCAGTACCAGAATGCTGTGAAGTATGGTATCCTTTCATTCATAATGGGCTGGGTCCTTTTCAGGCTACTTGACTTCGTAAAACGCCATAATCTCCTGGGATTCTTTGCGTATACCGCAGTTTCCATAGGCTGGCTGATGCTTAGCGGCATTGTGGCACAAAAAGGTCAGGAGGGCTACCCTATCGGCTGGGGTCTGTGGTTCTTCACGCCGCAGGACTCTGTGTCCTATAACAGTCTGTATGCCCTGGCACTGTTTATGATGCTTGGCGGCTTTATGATGTCAGTAATATACTACTTCACAAGAGTACGCTACAGGATACTGATGAATTTCGTCATATTCCTGATACCATTCCTTATCTACGGTAAGGAATATGCCAAGATGCCTATCGGATTCATTATCCTTATGGCTATGGGCTACCTGCTTATCATGGTCTATTTCCGTTCTCTCCACGAGGGGGATACCATAAAGCTGGTGGATAAGCCAAAGCTGTGGCAGACAGTCGGCGTATTTGCTGTGATATTCGCTGTTGTATCAACTGCCGTGCCTAAGCCGGTAGTCCTTGAAAACAGAACCTACCTTGAGTCTCTCATGAACGCCGAGGCTTTCACTGATAAGCTGGTAAATATGCTTAGTGCTTTCCAGGACAGCGCTGACGGCAATCAGTTCCGTGGACGTATCAGCAATGAGACAAGGTATTATATGCAGTCGAAGTACCCTGCACACCTGAAGACTTCCACTTTCTCCTTCTACGATTTTGAGACAGACGGGTGGTCAACAGGCGATATTGACAGCTATTACGGTACCCGTGAAAAGGACGATTTCCCGGTACAGTTCTACATGAACCAGTGCGTGGGAGATGCTATCCTACGGGCTGCCGAGACTGACAGCAGCTTCGCTGAAAAGTATGGGCTGACAGAGTACGCAGGACGCTCATTCCGCCTGCCGGAGCAGGCAAGTATGCTTATCTG
>CAMOEP010000231.1 GCA_946612185.1 uncultured Ruminococcus sp. | reverse complement strand
TTATAAAGGAGGATTTCACTATGGACAATCAGAAGCAGGTAGACAACCTCATCGAGCTGCTGGACGGCTATGTTGAGAAAGGCGGTCACCACCTTAATGTAAACGTATTCACAAGAGAGACTCTGCTGGACGCTCAGGCTCACCCTGAGAAGTATCCTCAGCTTACAGTAAGAGTATCAGGTTACGCAGTTAACTTCGTTAAGCTTACAAAGGAGCAGCAGGACGACGTTATCTCCCGTACATTCCACGCTTCTCTGTAATCGTGGCGTAGGGGTATTCCCGAAAAAATTTAGCTGAATCAAGCAAGCCATAGTATTTCTGGTATTCCTGGAAATACTATGGCTTTTTTTATGAAACACTTTTCCGATCTGCTGCGATTATGTAAGTGAGAGGAGGGGAACGCTATGACTGTAAATGAACTTACCGGGCTGTCCCGTGAAGAAATGCACCGCCGGCTTGTAACGGAGTACGGCGCTTACGTCCGGACTATCGTCCACAACCGGCTGAGAAGCTGCGGAAATTCCCATGATATCGAGGAATGTGTCTGCGATGTTTTTGCGGAAATTTTCTTCGCTGCCGAAAAGGGGAGTATCAGCGGAGATGTACGCCAGTTCGCCGCTGCTGTGGCTAAACGCAGGGCTGTTGATAAGTTCCGCAGGATAACGTCAAGATCCGGCAGGAACGTTCCCCTTGAGGAGGCGGAGGATATTGCGGACACCGTTTCCGTGGAACAGAACGCCGAGAGGAGCGATATTCAGGCGAGAGTTATGGAGGCGGTAAAGTCCCTGGGTGAGCCGGACTGCTCTATAATACTCCACCGTTTCTACTTTGGAAGAACTTCCAGGGAAACCGCCGGTATATTAGGTATGAAAGCCACAACCGTCCGCACACGGACTGCAAGGGCTATGGAGAAACTCCGCAGTCTGCTTGCTGACTTTGACTCATAGGGAGGGCTGAACATGACTGACAAGGAAATTTTTGACGTTCTCACTGATTGCAGCGATGAGACACTTGAGCAGCTTGCTGAGGTGAATCGCCTTACCGCCAGGGAAACCGAACGTATCCTGAAAGGCAGCGAGATGAAGTATGTCCGGAAGTATGACGGCGAAGTTTTCAACGATACTGTAGAAAATGTTGAAAACTACCGTTTCCGGAGAGTCTTTGCCGGACTTGCCGCCGGATTGGTGTGCGTGGCAGGACTGACTGCCGGGGCGTGGGCTATGCTGAAAAATCCGCCTGATATTGAAGATATAGCGTCTGATACTGCGGAAAATGTGACAGATGAACAGGTAATGACAGTTCAAGTTTTGGACAGCACTGAGCTTCTGGGAGTTGAAATGCAGGTCAGCGGCGCAACTGCGGAAGGGGCGATAATCAGCCTGAAACGTGACCCTGAGTGCTATAAGGAGGAAATTTCAACAAGTTCGTACTACCGTGTTGAAAAGTCAACCGGCGATAGTTGGGAGAAAGTTCCGGAGATCATCGACAATGCAGCTTTTACCTCAGAAGCAAGGGACGTTTCCTCTGACTGGTACGGCGATGAAGCAGTGAACTGGGTTTGGCGCTACGGAGAACTTCCCCCCGGTGACTATCGGCTTGTAAAGGAACTTTCCTTTGACGGGGGCAATATGTGCTATATTTATGCGGATTTTACCGTTTCCGAGGAACTTCCGGTGCTGGCGGATATGCCGATACCGGAGGAGTTTGCGGGCAAACATATCCAGGAGATAGGTGCGATTTACGACTACGCTTTCGACTTATCGGATATGCAGGAACTTTTCAGCCGTGCCGGTAACGTGGTGGTCGGAGTTGTTGAAAACCTTGAATATACTTGCGTATCCGACAGTATCTCCGGCGGCACTCCCTACACGAAAGTGCATATCACCGTGACTGAGGACTTCGCCGGTATCTGCGATCCCGGACAGCAGGCAGCTATAAGCTTCGTGGGCGGATACCTTTCAATGCGTGAAAAGTACGGGGATATGCTCTACGCCAGCGGAGGAAAGTACGGCGACGGTATAAATATGACCGAGGAGGAGATAGATAACAGCGTATTCTATGAAAAGCATTTCAGCGGACAGATGCCTGTTATCGGTCAGGAGTACGCTTTTATCGTTACTAATGAAAGTGAACATGGTAATTTGTGGTCACTGGGGGAGGAGTACGGCGTTTTCCGGCGCACTGGACGAAATTTCACAAGGCGTGTTGACGACAGGAACGAAGTTTACTCCGCCAGCGAACTGCAAGGCTGGTTCGAGAATAAGGGCAGCCCGTATTTTGATGAAGTGACCTACGACGGCAATTGCTACAGCTATCACGGCAGGCAGTATAGCTGCAAGTATACCCTTACCGGCAGGCTTCCTTCTGCCGCCTCAGAAAGCAGCGTAACGTTCCTGACAAACTGCGGCGATTCTTTGTTCCTGGACGTGAATATGAAGATGCTTTCCTCTGATATTGCTGACCAGGACGAAACGGATACGGCTTTGATATTTATCAGGTGAATGGATAAAAAAATGGCAGCGCTTAAAAAACGCTGCCATATCATTTATGCTTATTCAGCAGATGTTTCTACCTGGTAGATAGTAGTCTCGCCGTCCTTAACAGCATAGATATAACCGTAAGCCTGGTATGACTGATCGAAGCCTTCCAGTACCTTCTCGCCTGTTACCAGGTCGAAGATAGCGTTATCCTTGCGGCTTCCAAGAAGGTTATTTCCATAGTAATCACCGCTGGATGCTATCTTCAGGGATTCGCCGCTATTGATAATGAAGTATTCGTAATCACCATTGGAAGCGAAATAGTTGCCCTCATTGAAGCGGTAATCAGTGTCCTTGATAACCTCATTGCCCTCAGCGTTGAGGAGTGTATACTTGCTGTCCTGTGTGGAAGCGTTGAAGTATCCGGGGACACCTGTTGCGCTCAGTGACTTGTAATCGTCCTTGGTAAGCTCAGTGCCGTCAGCGTATAAAAGACCCTGCTTGTCGTAATCATCGAAGTAGTAGCTGAATACGCCGTCGGAAAGGTAAGAAATTGAACCGTACTTAGGCTCTACCATAATAGTACCGCTCTTGTGGATAATACCACGCTTGCCGCTTTCGCTGTCGTAAATGCTGTAGTACTCGTGAGTATCAGTCATCTCAGAAATAGAGTAGTCGGTAGTGAACAGCTTCTTCATGTCCTTGTCGTAAACAACTGTCTTGCCGCTGGAATACTCAGTGATAAGGTCGCCAACAACGCTCTTGCCCTCAATATCGAGAAGCTTGTCATCGGTAGTAAGTGCAACGGTATTGGAGTCATCATCGTAGAATGTGATGATATCATTGCCAATCTTGTAGTTGGGGTCAGATTTCTGAGCAGTATTTTCAAGGAACTTATGCTCCTTAGTATCATAAAGCTTTACAGTACCGGAGTACATAACGTCATCTTCGCCCACGTCAACGCTGAACATTTTGCTTGTGGAATAGTAGATAGCGTTATCTTTGTCAGTTGTAACAGCCTCAGGCAGATAAGCCTTAACAAAGCGGTCATCAACAGCATCGAAAGTGCCGACCTTTTCATCAGCGCTGAGGATAACGTTACCCTCTGCATCCATAAGTCCGCAGTAAGGGATATCGCCGTCGGGAACTAAATAGTAAACATACAGACCGGTATCGCCCAGATCGGCAACATAGTCAACCTTGCCGTCGAGAAGGGGCTTACCTGTATAGTCGAGGCACTGGATCTCCTCGTCGCTGATCTCCTTGTAGAGGAATGGGTCATAGTTGTCGATATCTTCGCCTTCAAGCTTACCGATCTCCTTGAGAGAAGCGCTCTTTGCCTCAGCCTTGGGTATCTCAGCGAGGATCTCTGAAAGGGGCTTAGCGTCAGCAGCAGGCTCTTCCTCCTCAGTAGCAGACTCAGTAGTTTCCTCCTCGGTAGACTCCTCTGTCTCAGCCTCAGTGGATTCCTCAGTCTCAGCCTCAGTAGCAGCCTGAGTAGTTTCCTCAGAGTTTTCTTCAGTGCTGCTGTTACCGCCGCACGATGCCATTGACAGTGACATTACTGCTGCAAATGTCATAGCAAGCAGTCTCTTGTTTCTGTTTTTCATTTTAAAACCTCCAATAATATCATTGCTTTTTCAAAGCAAATTAATTGTATCACATTAAAACTACTTTGTCAAGTTTTTCACATAATTTATTCAGGGCAACAGCATTTACTTTCCGCCATACAGGAAAGCTGCCGGCTGCCGTAGAAATGTGGACGGCAAAGAGACTGCCGGGAAATAAGGAGACAAAAATTCTCGACCAACGGATTTCAGGAAAACAATGCCGGTAAAAATCGGCAAAAGAGGGGAAAAAAGGGGTTCAGGAA
>CAMOEP010000230.1 GCA_946612185.1 uncultured Ruminococcus sp. | reverse complement strand
CCTGCACACGATACCCGTGACTACGACTTCGCTAAGAAGTTCGGCATCGACATCATCGAGGTCATCAAGGGCGGCGATATCTCCAAGGAGGCTTACACCGGCGAGGGCGAACTGGTCAATTCCGGCGAACTCAACGGCATCTCCAACAAGAAGGACGCTGTCAACAAGGCTCTTGAGATACTGGAAAAGCTGGGCTGCGGCGAAAAGGGCGTACAGTACAAAATGAAGGACTGGGCGTTCAACCGCCAGAGATACTGGGGCGAGCCTATCCCGATCGTTCACTGCGACAAGTGCGGAATGGTTGCTGTTCCCTATGAGGAACTTCCTCTGCGTCTGCCTGAGGTGGAGAACTTCGAGCCTGGCACTGACGGCGAAAGTCCTCTTGCAAAGATCGAAAGCTTCGTAAAGTGCAAGTGCCCCAAGTGCGGCGGCGATGCAAGGCGTGAGACTGATACTATGCCTCAGTGGGCTGGTTCTTCATGGTACTTCCTGCGTTACTGCGACCCCTGCAATGACAAGGAGTTCGCTTCTCAGGAGGCTCTGAAATACTGGATGCCTGTTGACTGGTATAACGGCGGTATGGAACACGTTACAAGACATATGATCTATAGCCGTTTCTGGCATAAATTCCTTTACGATATGGGACTTGTACCCACTTCCGAGCCATACGCCAAGCGTACTGCGCAGGGACTTATCCTCGGCCCTGACGGTGAGAAGATGTCCAAGTCCAGAGGAAACGTTATCGACCCTAACGACGTTGTTAACGAGTACGGCGCTGACGTTCTCAGACTGTACACCCTGTTCATGGGCGACTATGAGAAGGCTGCTCCCTGGAGCGAGTCCAGCATCAAGGGCTGTAAGAGATTCGTTGACCGTATCTGGGCGCTGTCCGACATGATGACCGACAGCGAGGACTACAGTGACGCTCTCCGCAGCGCATTCCACAAGACCATCAAGAAGGTAACCGAGGACATCGAGGCAATGAAGTTCAATACCGCAATTGCCGCAATGATGAGCCTTATCAACGATATCTACTCCGCCGGCAGCATCACCAAGGGCGAACTGGGCGCATTCATGTGTATGCTCTACCCCTTCGCTCCCCACATTGCCGAGGAGATGTACAACAACGCTTTCGGAACTATCCTGAGCCAGCAGTCATGGGTGACTTACGACGAGGCACTGTGCAAGGACGATACTATCGAGATCGTAGTTCAGGTGAACGGCAAGCTCCGTGCTAAGCTGAATATCCCTGCTGATGCAGACAAGGATACAGTCATCGCACAGGCTATGGACGAGCCTAAGGTCAAGGAAGTCATCGACGGCAAGACTGTTGTAAAACAGATATATGTACCAAATAAACTTGTTAATATTGTTGCGAAATGACGAAATTATCCGGGGATTTCACGGAACACTTGACATACGCACGGTATTGTGATAAAATATTACTATATTCATTATTTATATCTGCTATGATATATGCTTGAGGTAGCTCGCTGACACCCGCAAGGGTGATTAGTATAGAGCCCGGAGTTTTCTTCGGGACAACCTCTGGACAAGGGAGGGAAAGATAGTGGCAGAAGTTCGTGTTGGCAAGAATGAGTCCTTAGACACTGCTCTGAAGAGATTCAAGAGATCTTGTGCAAAGGACGGCGTTATTGCTGAAGTTCGCAAGAGAGAACACTACGAAAAGCCTTCAGTTAAGCGCAAGAAGAAGTCTGAGGCAGCTCGTAAGCGTAAGTATTGATTCCTTGCATGGCAAAATTCAGTTGATAAAAGCGAGCTGCGGCTCGCTTTTTCATTTGTATAGGGAGATTTTATGTCGATAAAACGAAAAATTACAGGTACAGACGCAGATTTTGCATTCAGAAAAACTACCGACATAACGCCGGAATTTCTCAAAAAACACCATATCCTCGGACTTGTCCTGGACGTGGATAATACCCTTACCACCGACGAAAACCTGATCCCCGGCGAGGGTATCCCGGAGTGGGTGGAGAGTATGAAAAAAGCCGGTATCAGAATGGTCATCGTTTCCAACAACAAGGCAGAGCGAGTAAAGCCCCTTGCGGACAGGCTCGGTCTGAAATACGTTCCGGAGGGCGCAAAACCTCTGAAAAAAGGCTACGAAAAAGCACTTGCGATAATGGGACTTCACCACAGCCGTGTGGCAGGCGTAGGCGATCAGCTTTTCACCGATATATGGGGCGCAAAGCACGCAGGTCTGCGGTCGGTGTACGTTTCGCCCATTGCCATAGAGGGCAGGGAAAAGCGGTTCATTCTCTTTAAGCGAAAGCTGGAAAAACCGTTCCTGCCGGATAAATTCCAGGATAATTGAAAGGAAGATAACTATGATAAAAAAGATACTCGTTATACACGGCCCAAACCTCAACCTCCTTGGCGAGCGTGAGCCGGGCGTTTATGGAAATACAAGCTTCGAGACACTTAACAGCAGCATCATCGACAGAGCAAAAGAGCAAGGTCTGGAGTGCGAGATATTCCAGTCCAACCACGAGGGCGCTATCATCGACAAACTCCACGCAGCACGCCTCAGCTTCGACGGCGTTATTATCAATGCGGGGGCGTATACCCACTACAGCTACGCTATCAGGGACGCTATCGCCGCTATAAAGATACCCGTTATCGAGGTTCATATAAGCAATATCGACGCTCGTGAGGAGTTCCGCTCGAATTCCGTTATCGCACCTGTGTGCAAGGGAAGTATCTGCGGATTCGGTATGCTTAGCTACTATCTGGCTGTTCAGGCTATGGCTGAACTTTGAGGTGAGTATGATGACACGTTTTGAAAAACTTTTTCAGCAGCTTCCGGAAAGCGTTGAGTGCGCCATAATCACTTCCGATGTGAACCGCCGGTACTTTACCGGAATGAAGTCCTCCGACGGTACAATTGTGGCTTTCCCGGATAAAGCTTACCTTATCATTGATTTTCGCTACATCGAAAAAGCACGCAATACCGTCACTTCCGCCCAGGTCATCGAGCAGAAGCAGCTTTTTGCCCAGATAAGGGAACTTATCAGTCAGCACGGCGCAAAGTCCGCAGCTATCGAGGCGCAGACCCTCACCGTCAGCCGCCTGCATATGTTTAGGGCTGCCCTGCGTGAGACTGAGATAATCGACACCGACGTTCTCAGCAATGCCATAAATAACCTGAGAATGGTCAAGGACGCTGAGGAACGTTCCTGCATCATCAAGGCACAGGAAATAGCAGAAAAGGCATTTGATAATATACTTAACTTTATAAGACCCGGCGTGACCGAGCGCCAGATCGCCCTTGAACTCAACCGCCTTATGTTCGACTTCGGCGCTGAGGACTTGTCCTTCGAGACTATCGCCCTCTCCGGTACTAATACCTCAATGCCCCACGGCGTTCCCTCGGAAAAACCGGTGGCAGACGGAGAGTTCGTCCTCATGGACTACGGCGCAGTCTTTGGCGGCTATCACAGCGACATGACCCGCACAGTCTGCGTAGGTCAGCCCTCGGAGGAGATGCGCAAGGTGTACGATATCGTCCTTGAAGCCCAGAACGCCGGTATATCCGCTGCCCACCCCGGCATCACCGGTCAGGAACTTGACTGCATCGCAAGAAGCATCATCAGCGACGCTGGCTACGGCGATAATTTCGGTCATTCCCTGGGTCACGGCGTGGGTCTTGAGATACACGAGCGCCCCAACGCTTCCCCGAATTACAAGCTGCCCCTGCCCGAAGGCGCAGTCGTTACCGTTGAACCGGGCATCTATCTCCCCGGAAAATTCGGCGTGAGAATTGAAGATTTTGTCATTTTGACTGAAAATGGCTGTACGAATTTGACTAAATGTGCAAAAAATATAATATCTTTATGATTATATGCGTTTACCTATTGCAAAATGTGTGATTTTGTGGTATAATAAGGTATGTAATACTATAGGAAAATACGGAGGTATTTAATATGATTTCAGCAGGAGATTTCAGAAACGGTGTGACTTTCGAGCTTGACGGACAGGTTGTTCAGGTCGTTGAATTCCAGCACGTTAAGCCTGGTAAGGGTGCCGCTTTTGTTAGAACAAAGTATAAGAACGTTATCACAGGTTCTGTTGTAGAAACTTCTTTCAACCCTACTGCTAAGTTCCCCACAGCTTACGTTGAGCGCAAGGATATGCAGTACAGCTACAACGACGGCGATCTGTACTACTTCATGGACATGGAAACTTATGAGCAGCTTCCTATCAGCGCTTCTGTACTGGGCGACAACTTCAAGTTCGTCAAGGAAGAAATGATCTGCAAGATCCTGTCCTACAAGGGCAACGTTTTCGGTGTTGAGCCCCCCAACTTCGTTGAGCTGGTAGTTACTCAGACTGACCC
>CAMOEP010000229.1 GCA_946612185.1 uncultured Ruminococcus sp. | reverse complement strand
AGACCGAAGCTCCTGTTCAGCAGACTACTCCGCCTGTTCAGCAAACAGAACCTGCGTCACAGAGCGTTCCTGATAATTCTGGAAATACTTCAAATGGTGGTAGCAATATGTGGTGTCTGTTTCGTTGCACTATTGAATGGAATGGTGTAACATTCAATGATAATACTGAGATTGACGCATCCGCATACACGCAGGATAAGTATATCGGTAAGGTCAGTGATTTTAAGGGAGAATACAAGGATTCAATCAATTACCTTATCCATCCCGACGACAGCGTTTATACATCAAAGGAAAATCCTTATGTTTTACTTATTGTGAAGACTGAGCCATTCCCGCTCTATGGTTCAGTAATAGCAATGACGAATCCAGCTTTCTTAGATGGCGTTGTATACAGACCGCATACCGAAGATGTACCTTATAAAGACATTCAGGTATGGAATTAAGTTTTACTAAAATTGTAGTTCTTATTCATTGATAGAGCTAAATTCATTAAAGGAGGGTCAGACCAATGCCGTAGTTAGCTATGTTCCGTAGGTTATCTGAATGTAAGCATACTGCCAAGGAGGTTTATGATGAAAGGATTTTCAAAGTTTGCAAGTAAGATTACTGCCCTGATTTCCTCGCTCGTACTCACTTGTACGATTACTATGACAACTGTTGCTGACGCAGCAAACACCACTGAGACTTCACGCCTTTTGCAGTGCGATCATATCGTAGAACTCAGTGATGGCGGAAAAATATATGTCTACTACATTGACGGCGTTGAGAATGATTTCCCCGTTCCTCCGGCTGGCTTCAAGCCGATTGATGCATCTGATGAAGAATTGGCAACCTATGGTTTCCCGCCAAGACCTGATAATGAAGCTGAACTTATGGAGTGGACCGAGCATATGTCTGCTTACAAGTATACTCCGATTCCGCAGATTAGTCAGACTGATGTGATTAACGGTGCGTATCATCAGCCCTTGTCAAATGACAGTAACACCACAAGAAGTCTTGATCAAACTTATTATCACCCATTTTGGTCAGGATATGTTGCAAAAGGTAACTTTGCTATGGTACAGGGCGATTTCACTCAGCCGACCATCAATTCTTCTAATCCAGCTTATACCCACGAAAGCACATGGGTCGGCTTGGGCGGATATAATACTGGAAAGCTTGTTCAAACAGGTACAGCGATGACAACATATGGCGGTACCAATCACTACTATGCATGGTATGAGTACTTGAGTCCAGCAAATCCAAATCTTGAAGTCCAGTTTAACAATATTATTGTAAATGCAGGCGATAAAATCCATACATACTGCTCTTTCCAGCAAGCAAACAACCTTTTCAACGCATATATTGCAAACAACACCAACGGTACAAGTCAATCTGTACTTGTAAATATCTCAGCAAGTGAATATTTTGACAGCAGCACTGCTGAGTTTATCAATGAAAAGCCAAGCTGGGCTGCGACGGATAACGGACTAACAAATTACGGAACAACAAATTGGTGGAACTGCCAGGCATATACTATGAGTTGTGTATGGCAGAGTCTTGGCTCTACCACCTACGACAAGATTATCATGTATAATCCTGATAACAGCAATATTAGAGCTGTTCCAAGTGGATTAAGCGGACAGAGCTTTATAAGCACATGGTATAACTACTGATTTTCCATACTATAGGTAACTGACATATAATCATGCGATAAGGCGCAGGGACAATGTTCTCTGCGCCTTTTATTCTGTTGATAGTGCTATATATTTCTTGAGACGTTGACATTTCCAATACCCATTTGTATAATAGATGATAAAGAAGAAAAATTTTTTTGATTAAGTGCAAGGTTTTCGATTGTTTTGCGTCTTATGTAGTGAGGAACCTCGAAAGGAGGGATCACATGGACGATACCTCTATCATTGAACTATACTGGAACAGGGATGAACAAGCTATTCGTGAGACTGATAAGAAATATGGTAAACTCTGCTATCGGCTTGCAGATAATATCTTAAAACGCAGGGAAGATACAGAGGAATGTATCAATGATACTTTCCTGAAAGTATGGAATTCTATTCCTGATGACCGCCCCGAACACTTCGCTGCGTATATCTGTCAGATCGTGAAACGGCTTGCTCTTTCAAAATTCCGCCACAATACAGCAGAAAAACGGCGGTGTGACGGTTATTTGTCATATGATGAGCTGTCCGAGTTCGTATCGGGAACAGAAAATCCTGAAGAAGCAAGTATTATGGAAGAACTCAGCAATTCTATAAGCGATTTTCTTTCAGGTGAAAGTAAGCAAAATCGTATAATTTTCATCAGAAGATACTGGTACTATGATTCCGCTGAGAATATAGCAAAGGCATTCAATATATCCCCTAATACAGTATGGTCGATACTAAGCCGAATGAGAAAGCGTTTGAAAAAATACTTACAGAAAGAGGGTTATGATCTATGACTACTGAGATGTTTGATAAAGCTATTAACGGCATTCGCCCTGAACTGATTGAAGAAGCAGCATATATTAGCTCTGCTCCTGTGAAAAAGCCTATTTATAGAGTCGCTGCCGTGGCTGCGGTCTTTGCATTATGCGTTGCAGGCGGAGCTTTTGCAGTTTCACACATCGTTCGCACACCTACAAACAGTACTCCTGAAATGTCCAACATTGGTGGAAATGATCTTTATGGCGGTGAGATAGATAATTCCGTTTATGGAAATACGGGCAATTCTGCTATTTCTGACAATAAGCCTATAATTAAAGGAACAGCATATACTGATGAGGAGATAATTTCACTGATTGAAGCGAACAAAGAGATCATTGCTTTGAATATATCGGCTGAATACGGCAGATTCGGTGAAGAAGTGCAGATTTTTACTAAGGGGTACTATCATGTGATACTCGGTGAAACTAACTGTGTTGATCTTGACTATCTCACGCTCCCTGTCTGCATTGACAACAAAATCGTTGGCAATATTGAAGTGTTCCGCCATAATGCAGAAATTATGTACTCCTTGAATGCCGGCGGAAATAAATGGGACGCAATGAATGAAGCTCTTGCATATTCTGATGATATTGCTTTCGTATTCGGCGGTTCGGCAAGTGAGGTAGCTATTGCACCTGATAATACGGTATTTGAGATTACTCACGATGCAAAGAATACTGTTACAGCAGGATATGATCTACTTGCTACGGAATACAATACATTCTCCGCTTCTGAATTAACTGACGAAAATAACTATATCACTGCAACAGCAAAGGAGTGAACCGAATGAATAGTGCTAAAAGGCGATTTATCGCTGTTATATGCTTTACCGCCCTGACACTGACCGGATGCGGTATGAGTGCTGAATCACAACAGGAATACACAAATAGTCCTGCCTATAATGTAGGTACTGAGATAACAGAACCTGCCACTGAGATTGAAACTACGACTACACATCATACTACTGAGACAAAAACAGGAACAACTACATCTGCAAATGATGATGTTGCTGCTACAACAGAAAAGTCTAAGTCAAATGAAGACAATAGAGTCGGAATTGAAACTGTGAAAGCAACATCTGAAAGTAAAGTACCTACTGAACAAAATCAGGATAAATCAAGTGAATCTCAGAACGATACACCGAAATTAGCTGTAACTACAAAAGCTGATACTGAAACAGAAACCACCAACACTGAAACTATTATTCATTCTGATTCGGCAATGTATGATGAAAATGATAATGAGATTTCCACATATATCCCTAAGACAGATCCTGTTGTAATCGAAGGTGATGGTAATGTGTCGTTGATAGGCACATTACAGGAGCAAATGGGGAAAGAACCTCTGCGGGTATCTAAAGAGGAATCCCAAATGCTGATCAGTATGCTAAACGAAATTGAGTTGCAGCCTGTAGATTCACCAGATAGAGCAAGTATTCCTTTCGGCGGAGGATATATTATGAATATCGAAGGTGGAGAAAGATATATTCTGCTCGGAGGTCGCTATCTGCAAATCGGTGATAAGTATTATTACGATGCAAATAATAAATCTGATGCTCTTAGTAGTAAGATAGGCTCTGTACTTTACAGCTATTATGGTGAACCGTAAATAATCAACGGCGGCTCGGAGAATGCGCTCTGAGCCGTCTTTCTTTTTCTGCGGATTCATTACCCAACAATCATCATAAACAGCTCTGAGGAGCATTCCCGTTCGTCAGATGGCATAGCAAAGGCGAGCTGCCGAAACAACTCGCCCTGCTGATTATTCGTCCTCATCACTGCACTCGTCAAGTCCGTGAAGTAGCTGAATGTATACACACTCTGCTCGGTCACGCTCCCCGCCCTCGGTAGACATCATCATTTCAAGAAAATATGCCTTTGCCTGTTCGTAGTCGGTCCAGACCTC
>CAMOEP010000228.1 GCA_946612185.1 uncultured Ruminococcus sp. | reverse complement strand
ATATGAGGGGTATATGCGCTGCAAAGCCGTCAGGCGGTCTTTGTGCGGTGTTGCCTATTAGTTTTCGTTCTGGAACTGCTGTCTTGCCTGACCTCTGAGGAAGGGGCGGATATTTTCGAGGATACTCTCGCTGGGTGAGAAGATAAGCCGGGTCGAGCCGAAAGACTCATGGGTAAAGTCGGCGTAGTACTCACCGGAAGCGAGGTTTTCGCTTACCAGAACTTCTGTCATATCCTCGGTGCTTTCCATATTCTGATCGTATTTTCCAAAAGCGGTGAAGTCCTTAACGTCCACGGAAAGGATCTCCTTGCGGCGCTTTTTTGCGATGATCTTGGCTATGTCGAGAGTACCGTTTGTGAAGGTGTACTCATACTCCACCTGCTGATTCTGGACGTAGTAAAATGTACCATATCCGGCAGCAGCGGCGAGGAGAAGTCCTGCGAAGGAGAAAAGCGAACCGTCGCCAAGTTTCAGGACGGAAACAGCCGCAATAAGAGCCGTTATAAGTCCGCCGCCGAAAGCCACAGCCATAAGCTTTGACTTCTCACCGTTTGACATCTGTCTCTTTACAAGATACTCTGCAAAATTATCCAAATAAAAAACCTCCAATATTTAATTCGTAATTAATGTATATAGATATTTCCGGTGCGGAAGCAAACTGCCGATACGGAAACAGACGGGCGCAATTACGCATTACGAATTACGCATTATGCATTAATATTATTATATCATGTCCGGGAAATTTTTTCAATAAACTACTTGATTTTTTTTGCAAGTGGAGTTATAATATTAATATACCCGTTGACTGAGAGAGTAATCAGACGGTAAGTTCTGACAGAGAGGGCGCATACGCTGAAAGCGACCGTTCCTATCGCTGATGAAGTTCACTTACGAGGGGCAGACTTGAAAGCGTATACCTATGCGCCGTGTAGAGCCTGACGTAGGTCTGCGTTAAGGACAAGAGAGTGTTGGCTCTCCTGACAATGGGTGGTTATAAGCAAGCATAGTCTTGTCCTGTTGGGCAGGACTTATTTTTTGCCTTCACATATTATTTTATTTAATATATTATAGGAGCTGAAAAAATGAAAGAACAACTGGAAAAAATCGAAGCTCTTGCTAAGCAGGAACTGAACGAATGTGCTGATATAAAGGCACTGGACGACCTGAGAGTTAAGTTCCTCGGAAAAAAGGGCGAACTGACTGCTATACTCAAGCAGATGGGCAAACTCTCCGCTGAGGAGCGCCCTGTTATGGGTCAGCTTGCTAACAAGGTAAGAGCAGACATCGAGGAGGCACTGGCTTCAAAGCTGACTGCGCTGAAGTCCGCTGCACAGGCTGCACGCCTTAAAGAGGAGACTATCGACGTTACTCTCCCCGGCACTCATGCACCTTTCGGAAAACTCCACCCCCTGACAAGAGTTGAGAACGAGATCAGGGAGATATTCATGGGCATGGGCTTTGAGATCGCTGACGGTCCTGAGATCGACGACGACTACCACGTTTTCGAGGCACTTAACCTCCCCGAAGACCACCCCGCAAGAGATACTCAGGATACTTTCTATATCGACGGCACTAACGAGACTAACCTGCTCAGAACTCAGACTTCCTCTGTACAGGTTCACGTTATGGAAAACCAGAAGCCGCCTATCCGTATCATTTCCCCTGGACGTGTTTTCCGTTCTGATGCTGTTGATGCAACTCATTCACCTCTGTTCCACCAGATCGAGGGACTTGTTATCGACAAGGGCATCACAATGAGCGACCTGAAGGGTACTCTGGAAATGCTGATGAAGAAGCTTTATGGCAACGACTGCAAGCTTCGTTTCCGTCCTCACCACTTCCCCTTCACTGAGCCGAGCTGCGAGGTAGATATAAGCTGCTTCAACTGCGGCGGCAAGGGCTGCTCCATGTGCAAGGACGAGGGATATATCGAACTCCTTGGTGCTGGAATGGTTCACCCCAACGTTCTTAGAAACTGCGGCATCGACCCTGAGGAATATTCCGGATTTGCATTCGGTCTTGGTCTGGAACGTATGGTAATGGGACGCTACGACATCAATGACCTGAGACTCCTCTACGAGAACGATGTAAGATTCTTAGAGCAGTTCTGATGAGCTTCCAATATATACTCCAGAGTGCAATTACTCGTGATGTACCGCTGGAATTATATATCATATTACCGATAAGCATTATTCTTGGTATTTTGATTTTCTGTATCGTCAACAGACTAAAAAAGGATCATATCCTCAGAGAACTCGGATTTAGTACCCAAAAACAGTATGAAGCGTATAAGCGGTCATGCCCGCTTAATTTTGAAAACAAGTTTTTATTATCCGATGAATGGGCGGTAAATGAGTATTCAGGTAAAGTGTACCGCACCGACGATATATTAGGCGTTTCTCCTGTAATCAATCGTATCGGTCAGGGCAATTATCAGTATGGTGTAGTGATAAAAATCAAAAACGGCAATACTGATATTCTTGCTCTGAGCAGCTGTAAAGAAAGAGACCAGCTTCTGAAAGAGATCAGCACATTTCTCGATCATCGGACAGGTCATACAGAATAACTGCTTATCAATAAAATCGAAAGGAAATAAAGATATGAATTTATCTATGAAATGGCTTAACGAGTACGTTAAAGCTGATATGCCGATAAAGGATCTCTGCCACGCTCTGACTATGAGCGGTTCAAAGGTGGAGTGCTATGAGACTGAGGGAAGCAATATCTCCAAGGTCGTTGTTGGTAAGATACTCTCAAAGGGCGCTCACGAAAATGCAGACGCTCTGTTCGTGTGCCAGGTGGACGTTGGAGAGGACGCTCCTATCCAGATCGTTACCAACGCTAAGAACGTTAAGGAAGGCGACCTTGTTCCCGTTGCAAGGGACGGCGCTGTTCTGCCTGAGGGCAAGATCAAGAAGTGCAAGATGCGTGGCGTTGAAAGCTTCGGTATGTTCTGCGGACTTGATACACTTGGTCTTACTCTCCACGATTTCCCCTACGCTGACCCGGAGGGAGTTTTCGTTATCGAGGAGGACTGCAAGCCCGGTGACGATATCCACGAGGCTATCGGTCTGAACGACACTTCTATCGAGTTCGAGATAACCTCCAACCGTCCTGACTGCCTGAGCGTTATCGGTCTGGCAAGAGAGACTGCCGCTACTTATGGTATCCCCCTGAACGTTAAAGCACCTGAGTTCAAGGGCATCGACGGCAGCGCTGAGGACTACCTGAAAGTTGATATCCACAATACTACTGCCTGCCCAAGATATTGTGCAGGTATCGTAAAGAACGTTAAGATCGGCCCTTCTCCCAGATGGATGAGAGAGCGCCTGCGTGCAAGCGGTGTTCGTCCGATCAATAACTTTGTTGATATAACTAACTATGTTATGCTGGAATACGGTCAGCCTATGCACGCTTTCGACCTGAGATACGTTGAGGGCGGTCATATCAACGTAAGAAACGCTGTCAGCGGCGAGAAGATCATGACTCTTGACGGCGTAGAGCGTGAACTTACTTCTGAGATGCTGGTTATCGCTGACGAGAAGAAGCCCGTAGCTGTTGCAGGCGTAATGGGCGGCGAGTACAGCGGTATCATGGAGGATACTAATACTGTAGTATTCGAGTCAGCTTACTTCGAGCCTACTCAGGTAAGACGTACTTCCAAGAACCTGAAGCTGAAGTCCGACGCTTCCGCAAGATATGAAAAGGGTGTTGACCCCCGTATCTCTATGACTTGCCTGAAGCGTGCATTTGAACTGGTTGAACTCCTGGGCGCTGGTGAAGTTGTAAAGGGCGTTATCGACTGTTCAAACCCTGTTCCTGAGCAGTCAAAGGTTGCTTTCGACCCTGAGTGGACTAACGCTTTCCTGGGTACTGACATCTCCGCTGAGGATATGAAGGAGTACCTGAGCCGCCTGGAATTCACTATCGAGGATGGTATCATCACAGCTCCCTCATTCCGTATCGACATTGAGTCAAAGGCTGATATCGCTGAGGAAGTTGCAAGAATTTACGGCTATAATAAGATCCCCTCAACCGATTTCCGTGGCGTTGCAAGGGCTGAACTGACTGCCGAGCAGAAGTTCGTCCGTGACGTAAGAAATGCCTGCGCTGCACTGGGCGGATTCGAGATAGCTACTTACTCATTCGTATCCCCCAAGTACTTCGACAAGATCAGACTCCCTGAGAACAGCCCTCTCAGACGTGCAGTCAAGATCGTTAACCCTCTGGGCGAGGATACAAGCGTTATGAGAACCTCCACTATTCCTTCAATGCTGGACGTTCTCTCCTTCAACTACAATAACCGCAACGAAAAGGCTTGCCTGTTTGAGATAGCTAAGGAGTACCTGCCTGTTAAGGTGGAGACTGACGGCAG
>CAMOEP010000227.1 GCA_946612185.1 uncultured Ruminococcus sp. | reverse complement strand
TACGGTATCTGGAGAAGAAAGGCTACTGTTGACTACGGCAATATCGCTCACCTCAAGGACAAGGTAACTCTTATCTACGCTGATATGACTGACCCCGTTTCTCTTATTTCCGCTATGAAGATATCTCAGGCTGATGAGGTATACAACCTGGCTGCACAGTCATTTGTAGCTACAAGCTGGGACACTCCCCTGGGTACTGCTGACATCGACGCTATCGGCGTTACAAATATGCTGGAGGCTATCCGCATCGTAAAGCCGGAGGCTCGCTTCTATCAGGCTTCAACTTCTGAGATGTTCGGTCTGGTACAGGCTATCCCCCAGTGCGAGACTACTCCCTTCTATCCCAGAAGCCCCTATGGTGTAGCTAAGCTGTACGGTCACTGGATCACAAAGAACTACCGTGAGAGCTACAATATGTTCGCTTGCTCCGGTATACTCTTTAACCACGAGTCTGAGCGCAGAGGTCTGGAATTCGTTACAAGAAAGATCACTAACGCTGTTGCACGCATAAAGCTGGGCGTTCAGGACTATGTTGAGCTTGGTAATATGGACTCAAAGCGTGACTGGGGTCACTCAAAGGACTACGTTCGTGCTATGTGGCTCATGCTCCAGCAGGATAAGCCTGACGACTACGTTATCGCTACCAACGAGACAAGAACTGTCCGTGAATTCGTAGAGACTGCTTTCGGTCACGTTGGCATCGAGATCCAGTGGCAGGGCGAGGGCGTTGACGAGATCGGTATCGACAAGGCTACAGGTAAGACCATAGTTAAGGTAAATAAGAAGTTCTTCCGTCCTGCTGAGGTAGATATCCTCCTGGGCAACCCTGCTAAGGCTGAGGCTGTACTGGGCTGGAAACGTGAGATCTCATTCTCTGAACTGGTAGAAAGAATGGTAAAGAATGACCTCGCTCTGGTTGAGAACGAGATCAAGGTAAAGGAAATTCTCGGCTGATAGCAGTCAAAAGGGGTATGGCTGCATTGAACGGCTGTGAAGCGGGGTATAGGAATAATGAGGTGTTGATAGAGCCGTATCGACAGAATGTCCTTAGCATAGGCGTTCAGGACGGCTCGATAAGCAAGGCTCAGGCTCAGCTTATCGCAGAAATGACCGGTGTATCACCGGAATATCTTGATGATAAGGGGTATTATCATGAAAAAGACTATTCTTCGCAAAGCATTGATAGGTTATGACAAGGGCGACGTTCTCATGAAGCTGGACGGTATAAATACACTTGTAGCTGACGTGAGAGACAATCTGGTAAGTAAACCCCAGGCGCTCGCTGAGGCGCAGCAGATAGCTGCAAGCCCCATAAGAACGGCATTTTTCAATAGTTTCAAAAAGTCCGACGTGGATAACTACGTCAGACAGCTTGTGGCACAGCTTGCCGCACTTTAAAGTAATAATATAACAGGAGGAGAAGCTGGTTTGAATATATCTTTTGACGCAGTTCCGCTTATCAGCGACCGCATGACAGGAATAGGCTGGTGTGAGGCTGGGCAGACTATGGCGCTTGCAAGGCTGTTCCCCGAAAACCACTATACCTACAGCTTTTTCTCCCGCAAGGACGACCATATCAAACTGGAGAGGATAGCACCATTCGCCGGGAAGAATATCAACACCCGGCTGGTGCATTTCTCCGGCTATATCTACCGTGCCGCAAGCACGTTCCTGCCTGTGCCGTACAGCACATTTTTCGGCACTTCCGACGACCTGACGCACTTTTTCAACTACATCGTGCCGCCGGGAGTCAGTGGAAAGACCGTTGTCACCGTTCATGATATGGTGTATAAGGCGTTCCCGGAAACTGTAAGGGCAAGGACTAAATATATGCTTGATTCCGGACTGAAACAGTCCATGAACAGGGCGGATATGATCGTTACCGATTCACAGTTTTCAAAGGACGAAATAATAAAGTACTTCCCACAGCACAGCGATAAGATAAGGGTAGTGCAGTGCGGCGTTGACCTGGAAAAATTCCGCCCATGCACAGAACCGGAACGTATACCGGAGGTAAAGAAGTCACTTGGCATCGAGGGCGATTACTTCCTGTACCTGGGTACTATCGAGCCGAGAAAGAACCTGGAGCGCCTTATCACGGCGTACCATATCTGCACTCAGCGCATAGGCAGCGACCTGCCAAAGCTGGTTCTCGCCGGCGGCAAGGGCTGGCTTTACGACAGTATCTTCGCCAAAGTCACTGAACTGGGTCTGACCGACAGGGTGATATTCACAAAATACGTCCCGTCGGAGGATATGAACCCACTCATGTGCGGTGCTGCTGCATTTGTGTTCCCCTCTATCTATGAGGGATTCGGTATGCCGCCGCTGGAGGCTATGGCGTGCGGAGTGCCGGTGCTTGCGTCTGATGCGGCTTCTCTGCCGGAGGTCACGGGCGACTGCGCAGTTATCTGCGATGCCTACTCCGAGGAGAGCATAGCCGAGGGACTTTTGCGCCTTTATGAGGATACGGCGCTGCGGGCTGACCTTAGCCGCCGTGGTCTGGAAAGGGCTGCGCAGTTTACCTGGGACGCTTCCGCTAAGCAATTATATAATGTATATAAGGAGCTTTTCTGAAAGGAGACTCTATATGACCGATTTCACTGGATTCCTCACACCTGAGGACGACTTCAAGCTTGAGTTCGAGCGCTATTTCGAGCAGTTCGTGGAACACGTTCAGAACGATACTCTTGATACTGACAACGATTTCAAGGCGCTTACTATGGATATGATGGAGCGTGGCGAAAAGCTGGGTCTTGACCTTCAGCAGATGGTTCTGGACGCTGCAAAGGACGCAGGTCTGCGGTAATGGCAAGGCTGCGTGTACTGGAAGTAAATAAGGCGTACTATCCCCATGTTGGCGGCATTGAGAGCATCGTCAGGCAGTACTCCGAGGAACTGGGTACTGCGCACCCTGATGTAAAGGTGCGTACACTGGTGTGCCGTGACGGTTTCGGCGCTCCTATGAGCGAGCAGCTCTCAGGTGTAAGTCTCAGACGCTCCGGCAGCCTGGGGACGTACTTTTCATGCCCTTTATCACTGTCGTTCCTCCGGGACTTCCGCAAAATGGCGGCAAATTCGGACGTGGTGCATATCCATGTGCCGTTTCCCCTGGCAGACCTTGCGCTGCTGCTTTCCGGATTCAAGGGGACAGTGGCAGTCTCCTGGCACAGCGATATCGTCAAGCAGAAAAAACTGCTGAAACTCTATGCACCGCTGCTGAGAAGCCTTCTGCGCAGGGCGGATATCATATTTGTAGCTACAAAGGGTCATATCAAAGGCTCTGACTGGCTGCGCCCATACGCCAGAAAGTGCAGAGTGCTGCCCTATGGCGTGAATGTGGGGGACTATCTGACTATCCCCGAAAAACCGCTGCTTACCGGGAAATGTACCAATAAAGACAGCGTGAAGATATTCTTCACCGGGAGACTTGTCTACTACAAGGGTGTGGACGTTCTGCTGAAAGCTTTCCGGGCTGCAAATCTGCGAAATGCGGAACTTTTCATTGCCGGAAGCGGTGAACTGGAGGACAGTCTGCGGCAGTATGCCCGCCGGTCAGGTATCGGTGATAAAGTCCATTTTCTGGGATTTCTCGATGACGATGACCTGAAACAGGCTTACGCCGACTGCGACATTTTCGTACTGCCCTCAGTTGAGAAAAGCGAGGCGTTCGGCATAGTCCAGCTTGAGGCTATGGCAAGCGGAAAACCCGTTATAAATACCCGTCTGCCCTCCGGTGTGCCATATGTCAGCATACACGGCAGGACAGGTCTGACCGTTCCGCCAAAGGACTACCGTATACTTGCGGCAGCTATGCGCACTCTTGCTGCGGACGAGGCGAAGCGGAAAAAGTACGGCGAAGCGGCAAGAAAACGTGCCGCTGAATGTTTTGATGAGAAAACTATCATCGACAGACTCTATAAGTATCTGTCGTCAGGGAGGTAAGACCGTGAGATCATTGATAATCGGCGCAGCAGGATTCGTGGGCGGATACCTTATCCGTGAACTTTCCGCCGCAGGGCAGGAAGTCCATGCTACACATCTTTCCCACGAGACTGTGAACGTGCCGTGCAGCACTCATGTGCTGGATATTATGGTTCAGGACGATATTACGGCGCTCCTGAAAGAAGTTGAGCCGGACGTTATCTATCATCTTGCCGCACAGAGTTCGGTGGCTGTCTCCTGGAAGAAGCCCCAGCTTACGGCACAGGTGAACGTTATCGGCGCTATAAATGTATTCGAGGGAATAAGGGCTTCCGGGCTTGATAAGGTGAGGACTGTTGTCATCGGTTCAGGTGAACAGTACGGCTTTATCCGCCCTGACGCTTGTCCCCTTGACGAGGACGAACCCCTCCACCCCGGCAATATCTACGCCGCTACAAAGGCTTGCCAGG
>CAMOEP010000226.1 GCA_946612185.1 uncultured Ruminococcus sp. | reverse complement strand
ATACTCCGGCTTCACAGTATCAGCAATTCCCTTATAGGCACGATAAAGGTCATTGCGTGTATTGCGGTCAACAACTCCCGTCTGGGGAAGTCCGAACACTCTCTGAAAACTTTTGACGGAGCGCTCTGTCATTTCACCGAAGTAGCCGGTAACTTCCACCGGGACGACTGCTTCATAGTAAGCGCCGATGACTGCAAGATAATATTGCAGCATACTTACTTCCGCCGACTGCATACCTATCTTCAGGTCTTCAGTGAACACCGGCGAGACTTCCTCAAGGCGGACTCCCTCGGAGTCAAGTTCTGCAATACGTTTTACGGAAGTGTAGATATAGGTTATCCTGTACCATGTGGAACTTTCCACGATACCGGTGGGATTAAGTCCGAAAACCTGCTGGAACGTCCGGACAGCCTCCTCAGTCGCCGCATCGAAGATACCGTCCGCAGCCGGTATTTTCGGAATAGCCGGATAATTCCGGGAAATGCGGTTAAGGTATATCTGGAGGGAGCGAACATCATTTCCGGCAGAACCGAATTCCAGTGGGATTCCGGGGTAAGAGGGCATATTTGACTTTACAGGAGCATTCTTCACGATGTTGATGTCCTTTCCGTAGTAGTACTGGAGAATCTCATAGGGTGAAAGTCCCTGATTAGCAAGCGTTACCGTTCCCCATTGGGAAAGACCGTCGCAGGTGGAGGTAGTGCCGTTGCAGAAAGCGGTAAAAAGTGGCTCGACGCTGCCTTGTCTCTGAACATAGTCATTGTAAAGCTCATCGACAAGATAGCTGATATTCTGGAAATACTCCCTGCCGTTAATGAACTTCTGGTCGTACTGGGTAGTAGCAGTTATATCGAAGTTATACCCCCTCGACCTGTACCATTCTGTATAGATTCGGTTAAGGGCAAATCTAACAATCGCATAGATATTGGCACGAAGCGCACTTTCAGGCCAGGTAGGAAATATCTCACTTGAAGCAACGTTCTTGACATAAGAAGCAAAGTCAATGGTAACGTCCGGTGCATCTGAATCCGGCGTACCCAGATGCACAGTAATGGTTTCGGGAATAAAAGGAGTACCTGAAAGCATAGTTTACCTCCTTTCCTGGGGTGGGATACCGAAGTCCGGCTCCTGATTGAAGTAAGTGACCATCTCGCCGCTTCCGTTCATCATTGCCGGAACTGGTATCATGGAGAAGTTCTGAACTGAGGTTATCCCGGAGAATACCGGAACGTCCACGCTCCTTGCCGGGAAGAATCCCTCGGCAGTAACGGAAACGTCGTAGAGGGTATAAGGGCGTGCGGAAGGGTCAGGGGCTTGCGATAGGTCAAAAGCAGGAGCAGGCACGTCGAAAGCTTCGGTAGTGCCGCTCATATTCGTCTGACCGCTTGCGACGATGAACCTGTTCCCGGCAACGATAGCTGTTACCATTACGGTAGCGTTTTCGACTGCTGCCGACTCATCGCCTGTTCGTACATTAACGAGTATTCTGCCAGTTGACGAGCCCAGAGCCTCCTCTGAAACGTACTGCGGCGGGGATGTGTCGTCTTCCGTGGCTGAGCCGGAAAGATCCGTGTCAAGTCCGGAAAGGTCTGGGGCAGGGTAGCGGTTGTTGAAGTCGTTTTCTGGGTCACTGATCGGTGCATTGTTGTCCTCCTGGGGGTAAGATGAATAGGCGCTGTCATCGGAAGGGTGAGGCACTTCAAGGGGAGCAGGTTCAGACGGCTCAGTTTCGGTCTCCTCCAGTATACCCTCATGGCTTTCCTCAGCGACAGGGTGATTTTTCCCATAAAGCCGCATCAGTTCATCTTTATACCGCTGACGCTGAGCGGCGATATCATTTTTATCCATACAGGCAGCCTCCTTACAAGTATTACGATAAATTATATGCAGGCAGGTGGGAAAATATGACAAATGCCCCGGAGCGATAAGAAACAGCTTCGGGGCATTGTTTTGTGTGGCACTTGTTATCAGCCAAGTGCATTTTTAGTGATACGGTCAACTTCCTTGTCTTTCTTCCAGAGGAAACTGATGTGTGCCTCAGTGCCGTTCTGGATACGACGGAGGTTCTGGATATGCTTGAGCAGCATTATCATTGCCGTAACAGAGAGAAGTACAGTGCCCACCGGATCGCCGGTGGAGAATGCGTATATCAAAGTAAAGAGCAGCGAGCCGCTTATCGGTATAACGCAAACATAGTCCAGTGTCAGTGCGATAGTCGCTTCAATAGCCAGCAAAAGCACGAACAACGGCAGGTCATACGCCAGAATCATTCCGCCCAGACACGCCAGACCCTTTCCGCCGTGGAAACCCATTGCCGGAGGGAATATATGACCCAGTATACAGGCTGTACCGGCGAGAACCTTCGCAAACTGTATCTGCGGAAACAGCTTTGCGGCAATAAGTGAAGCGGCGGCTGCCTTGAAAATGTCGAACAGTGCAGTCAGCAGACCGGCTTTCTTACCAAGGGTCATAGCCACATTGGAAGCACCTGCGTTGCCTGAACCACGTTCCCTGATGTCGAAGCCTTTGAACTTGGAAATGATGAATGCCGGATTGATGCTTCCGAAGAAGAATCCCACGGCAGCACAGAGAAAAAGTTGCATAAGGTTTACCTCCTCCCACTTCTGGAAATACCTTGCCCAGTCAAGATTATGAGGCGAAGCGCCTGAATATTCCGACTTTCCGGCAAAAATACTATGTTGTTTTTTGTAATATAATTATAACATAAAAATTCCCGGTTGTCCACAGTATTTTGCATATTTCGTGACATTTCGGAGGATTTACGACAGTAGGCATAAAGAAGTTTTCAGACAAACATTGTAAGACAGGTACAGCAAGCTAAATTATTACCGAAAGGGTGCTTACAATGATTGATATGATTTACAACCTCCGTGTGGGAGATATTCACGCTGCTGAGTTCTCGGAGGAGTTTAACAGGCTTTGCATACCGTTTGAAAATTCGCTGAGTGAGGAGCAGATTGATGTATTCCACAAGCTCCTCGACTGCGTGAGCGATACCGCTGCCGCTGAGATGAGAGCTGCTTACAAGGCAGGTTTCAAGGACGGGGTGGCTCTGATGCGTGAGGCTCAGGAATAATTGTATAGATACTATTTCTGGAAAAAGGCTTATCTCTTTGCAATGCGGAGATAAGGCTTTTTTCCTATTTTTTCAAAAAGGGTCTTCTCAAAATCGGTCAGCGGTGTTATAATGGTATTGACCGATACGGTCAGAAAGGAGTGAGAGAACTTGAATGAACGGTTTTACGCACTTCCGGAAGATAAGCGAAACAGCATCATAAGCGCAGGATTCCGTGTCTTCTCACAATACAGCTACAAGAACAGTCCCATGAGCGAAATAGCCGCCGAGGCAGGCATTAGCAAGTCGCTGCTGTTTTACTATTTCAAGAATAAAAAGGAACTGTATCTTTTTCTTTGCAGGTACAGTACAGAGCTGGCAGAGCAGGAAATGATAAGGCAAAAATGCTATGAGAAGGAAGATTTCTTTGATATTTTCCTCAGCGGTCTGAAAGTCAAGGTACAGCTTATGCGGCAATACCCCGATCTTTCGCTGTTTCAGCTAAAAGCATACTACGAAAAGGACAAATCACTTCGCCCGGAGATAAATCAGCTTATCGGTAACTATTCAGGATATGAAAATCAGTCGGAAATGCTGAAGCTGAACAAGGAACAATTCATTGAGGGACTTGACCTTGAGATGATGTATACAGATATGTTTCTGGCATCACAAGGCTATTTATGGGAAAAACTGCAAAGCGAGACAATAGACCCAGATCAAATGGAAAAGGACTTTATCAGAATGATAGAGTTCTGGCGGGGACTCTATTCACGCAGGAAATGAAAAAGGTGACAATATGTATAATGCTGAAAATAAAACGGTAATGCTCCCGTCAGGTGCTGAAATGTACTATGCAAAATTCGGCAGGGGAAGCAAACAGTTAGTCATGCTCCCCGGACTGAATATTGTGGATATGAACGGAACGGCGAATAACCTGGCATATTTCTACCGCAAATTCACAAAGGATTTCACGGTCTATGTTTTCGACAGACGAAAAGGACGTGATCCGGGCTGTACGATCCGTTCCATGGCGGAGGACGTTGCAGATGCCATGAAAACGCTGAACATAGGTAATGCGTATGTGATCGGAGTGTCACAGGGCGGAATGATCGCACAGTATCTCGCGGCGGAGCACCCCGAGCTCGTAAAAAGGCTGGTGCTTGGTGTTACGGCGGCAAGAACGTATCCTCTTATGATAGGTGCGGTAGATGACTGGCTCGCTATGGCTGAAAGCGGTGATCTGCAAGGTATACTAACCAAAACCTACGACAAGATGTATACCGAAAAGCAGATGAAGCTGTACAAAAGGCTGATACCCCTTATGATGAGG
>CAMOEP010000225.1 GCA_946612185.1 uncultured Ruminococcus sp. | reverse complement strand
CAGGCTACTCACGGCTGAAATATGTCGATGTGCTGAGCCTTAACCATATATTCGTGAACGCCACAGTAGTAAGTGCCGCCCACCAGAACGGTAAGCGTGTCTTCGTATGGACGGTGGACAAGTCCGACGATATGAAAAAGATGATCGCACTGGGAGTGGACAATATCATCACTAACCGTCCGGCAGCCTGTGCAAAAATAGTCTACTCCGCAGATGTAGGCGATCAGGTGCTGAATATCCTGAAAACCATATTCTCCTGAGACAATGCGCAATTTTCCATAAGGCAACACCGCACAAAGACCGCCTGACGGCTTTGTGCGGTGTTGCCATAACAAAACAACCGTCCGGTCAGGTACATTCTATACCATGACCGGACGGTTTTATTATCGCCTAAAGGCTTATTTTTCATCATCAAGTATCTTCTGGTAGCTTTCGGCTTCTTCCTGTTCCTTCTGCTCCTTGTCAGCCTTTCTGACTGCCGCAGGTGCGCTCTTTCTGCCCTTTGCCATAAGTGATATGGCAAATATTGCGGCTGCGATAATAAGTGCGGCGGCTACGATTATAAATGCGGCTGATTTAAGACTGTGGTTCACAACGTTATAAGTTATACCATTTGATTTAGCATAGCTCAGACCCTTTGAGCCGGAATGTACATCAAGTGAAAATCCCTCTGCCAGCTCATAGTCACCGCTGTCGCCTACCTTATAGCCGAAAGCATTCTCGCCTATGTCCGTAAGGCTCTCCGGCAGAAGCAGTCCGCTGAGTGCAGGGCAGTCAACAAATGCGCCATCGCCAACGGAGGAAACGCCGTCCGGGATAGTTACCCTTGAAAGGTTCTTACATTGGTAGAATGCACCGCTTCCGATGCTTTGCAGGGTAGTGGGCAGGTCAGCCGACTCAAGTGAATAGCAGAACTTGAATGCGATATTGCCGATAGAATTAAGTCCCTCAGCCATGTCTATCTTTTTCATAGCCGAGCAGTATGCAAATGCATCATCACCGATACTCATTACCGATGAGGGCAGGAAAACGTGCTCCACTGATTCACAGAGGGAGAATGCACCGGGAAGAATGCGCTCAACGGAGTTTTCGATGTAGACCTCACCGCTGAGGGCTGTAGATGCACGGTAAACATCGGTCATTTCCTTGTTGTAGAGTATGCCGTCATTAAATACGAATTCTGAGGAGTCACCTACATCAATGTTAGTAAGTTTCTGACACTCAGCCATAGCCATTTCGCCTATTGAGGTCAGTGAAGCCGGCAGTTGTATCTCAGTAAGATTCTGACAGCCGAAGAAGGCGTAGTCATCTATTATAGAAACGCTGTCAGGAATATCCACGCTCTCCAGAAGTGTACAGCCCATGAATGTACCGTCAGCGATACCACCCAGCTTTGAAGGCAATTTTATGGACTTCATACTGGTGCAGTAAGCAAATGCGCTTCGTCCGATAGACTTTATAGTGTCAGGTATAGTCATCTCCGGTATAAGCGCACAGTTCATAAAAGCGCCGTCAGCAATTGCGGTAACAGCATAGCCATTGCGCATTTCCGGTATTTCCTTTATAACAGCAGTCTCGTCACATTTTGTAATGGTGTAGGTACCGTTCACTATCTCGTAGGTGAATGTACCGTCAGTAAGCTCAGTCTCAGCGCCTGCCAGGGAATTAACAGCCCCCGCAGCAGCAGGCATAGCCGCAGTAAGCACAGCAAATACACCTAAAGCGCCAGCAAGTATTTTTTTAATGGAGGTCATCATTTTGTATCCTCCTTTTTCTTTGCCTCAGCAGGCTTTTTGGCTTTCTTCTTAGCCTTGATGCTCTTGCCAGTGAATACGCCGATAACAGTCAGTACAGCCGCACCTAAAAGTCCGGCGATAGTATACAGGAATCCGGTAGAAACGTTGTTATCTCCCACGCTGATAGTGCCGGTAACGGTTTCAATGCCGTAATGGTCAGCATACTGATAAGCCATAGTATCCTTATCGGTGTATATCTTGAAGCCCTCCTTTACCTTGTTCACATCGTAAAGGTCGGTATTTTCAGCGCCGTTCTGTACAGCCTCAGCAGCGGCTGCATCGTCATACACGAAGCCAACTGCATAGTCACCGATCTCGGTAACATTTGCGCCCAGACGAACAGACGGCAGGCTCAGGCAGTTATAGAAAGCATGGTCGCCAACGCTCTCCAGCTTATCTGACAGCTTTACAGAGCTAAGATTGCCGCAGCCGTCGAAGGCATAGCTTCCGATAGACTTTACACTGGAAAGATCTGCCTTTTTAAGGTTATTATTTCCGCAGAATGCCGAAATTGCGATCTTTTCAGTCTCAGCCGGGGCGATGAATTCCTCATCAGCCTTAGCCTGGGGATAGAAGATAAGTTCGGAAAAGTCATTGGAATAAAGTACACCGTCACGGGAAGCATAAGAACCGCTGCCCTCTGTAACGTTTATCTCCTTCAGGGCAGTGCAGGTGATAAAAGGCTCGATACCCTCGATAGTCTCACAGCCGCCGGGGATAGTCAGGCTTTCCAGAAACTCGCCGAAAGGTGCTTCACCGATAGTCTTTACTGTCTCAGGCAGAGTTATCGACATTGCGGCGCAGTTAAGGAAAGCGCCCTTGAATACGGAAGTAACGGTGTATCCGTCGATCTCTGAGGGCACTTCCACTTCATCGTCAGGTGAAGTACACATGAGTATCATAGCCTCGCTGCCGTTCTGAATGGAGTACTGGTAATCACCGGAGGTCTGGGGATCAAGGCTCTTGTACTCGTTCAGTACATCATCAGCCTCGGTGGGAACAAAATCGAACTCGTTCTTATAGCCATAATCAGCGTCCTTATCGGTGGAATACACCTCAGCCGCCGAGCCTGTCTCGCCGACGATAGTAAATCCGGGTATGGGGTTCTCGTTATCGTCATAGCCGAAAGCGCAGTAGTCTATAAGGCGTACACTGGAGGGGATACGCACCCTCATAATTGCAGTACCCATAAAAGCGGACTGGCTTATCATCAGCACGCCGTCAGGGATAGTGATCTCAGCCAGTGAGGAGCAGCTCATGCAGGCACCTCCGCCTATCTCAGTCATGCCCTTGGGGAACTTCACCTCAGTCAGGGAAGAACAGCCAGCCAGCACCATAACAGGCAGTTTTTCCAGGGTTATCATGCTCATGTCGATGCTGGTGAGTTTCTCGTTAAGGGCGAAAGCGTGTCTGCCTATCTCAGTTATACCGCTGTGGAGGGTAATGCTTTCAAGCTGAGTGCCGTATATAGAGGCAATAGCCAGCTTCGTAACGCTTTCGGGCACAGTAAATGAACTGCCCGTCTTTTTCTGGGGATAGCAGAAAATACAGGTCATATCCTTGGTGTAAAGCACTCCGTCTACAGCGCAGTAATTCTCGTTATTTTCGTCAACAGTTATTTCTTTCAGGTTCTCGCATCTGGAGAAGCAGTTCTCTGCATAGATGTACTCGATAGTAGCCGGGATAGTTACCTTTTCCGGAGATACAGAAGCGAATATATCTGCGCCCATTTCGGTAACAGCCATACCGTCCACAATGTCGGGGATAACAAGTTCCGGTGAACTGTCACGGACATCTGTAAGGCAGACCGTTCCCTCGTCTGTAACGATATAGGAGTAGTCGCCGGACTCCACAACTTCCGGTTCATCTGATCCTTCGGCGGGAACATCGGGAGTCTCGCCCCATTCCTCCTGAGTTACCTCTGTATCATCATCAGCGAAAGACTGACATACAGGGCATACAGCAGCCGATGCACATAAACAAATGCACATAGCCAGCGCTGTGGTTTTTTTATAGCTAAGCATAAGTATTCCTCTCTTTTTCATGTTTTCCGTTGCTATTCAGCAATAACATTATAGCACAGCGGAGGAATTTTTGCAACGTCTTTCACACACTTTTCGCTAAATCTTCTCAGAATAGTAAAAACCCCCGCCGCAAGGCAGGGGAAGCATCTCAGTGATTAAGTGCAGCATACTCCAGGAAAGACATTTCATTTCCTACAGCAAGGCTGGAATAGTATCCAAGCACTAAGGAAGCATCTGCGGCGGTGATGTTGCCGTCACCGTTGGTATCTGCCGTCCACATTTCAAAGGGCATTTCAGAGCCAATAGAAGCGGCAGCGTAGCCGCTCATGATAAGGGAAGCATCATTGGAGTCGATGCTTTTGTCACCATTCACATCTCCTATTTCAGAGTCAGAATTGATGTCCCGGAAAGGCTTGCCGTACTTTTCGGCATAGTCCTTAGCGGTAGACGGGGTGACACCTCTTATCTCAGGTTCGCTCTCGCTGCCGGAGATAGTATCGCTTTGGTCTGCTATTGTGCAGTCGCTTGACAGGAATGTTATGCTGCTAAGTGAAGAACAGCCTGTGAAGGCGCATTCTCCCACCTCCTTCACAGACTCAGGCAGTATCACATTC
>CAMOEP010000224.1 GCA_946612185.1 uncultured Ruminococcus sp. | reverse complement strand
ACCCCCGATGTGAATGACGGTCACTACGGCGGCTACGGCGGTATCACCCTTGATAATAATGACCCGGATACAGTTGTGGTAACGTCGCTGAGTTTCTGGGACGATAAGGGCGATAATATCTACCGCACCACCGACGGCGGAAAGTCCTGGAAATCGCTCTATACCAAGACTGAGAAGAACTTTGTCATGGATACCTCACAGGCGCAATGGCTGGACTGGGGCAGGGACGAAGCCAAGACAGGCTGGTGGACGGCGGCAGTTGCCCTTGATCCGTTCAACTCCGATAAGGTCAGCTATGGTACAGGTGCTACGCTGTTTTCAACGGTGAACCTTACCGACCTGGGCAGCGGTACGCCGGTGACTATCGAGTTCGACGCTTACGGCATCGAGGAAACTGCGGTTTATGATATGGTAACTCCGCCCTACAGTGAGGGAACTCCTCAGATGTACTCCATTATGGGCGACCTGACCGGCTTTTCACATCTGGACGTTACAAAATGCCCGGACGATGCCCACTTCATGAAAAACGGCAACTCCAATTCCGTGGACTGCGCTTTCCTGGACGGCAGGTATGCTGTCTATACCAGCGAAAGCAAGCAGGCACTTAATTATACCACGGACGGTGGTGCTACATGGAATAATATAAAGCTGCTGCCGGAGAAATCTCAGGGCGGCGACGCTGCAATGTCCGCTGACGGTAAAATCATCATCTGGAAACCTGCCAGCATCAGCGGAAAGCCCTACGTTACCGATGACTACGGCAAGACCTGGTATAACTGTGAGGGTCTTAGCTATGGGGCGAGGGTAGTGGCTGACCGTGTTGACCCGGAGAAGTTCTATGCGGTAAGCGGCGGAGTGATGTACGCATCAAGCGACGGCGGACGGCATTTCGAGCCTACAGGTGCGGTGCTTACTGACAGTACGAAGCTTGTTCCCTCAGCGGTGAAGTCCGGGGCGATATGGGCTTACAGTATATCCTACCCCATGTACTCCGAGGACGGCGGCAAGACCTTCAATGTGCTGAAAACCGCCAACGTAAAGGCTCTTGGACTGGGCGCTCCCGAAAAGGAGGGCGGCGCTGAGACTGTGTACATCATGGGTAATGACAACGTAGAGGGTAATGATTCTCCTCACGGCGACGGCATTTACCGTTCCACTGACGGCGGTCAGACCTGGCAGCGACTTAATGACGAGCAGCATTTGTTCGGTAATCTTACAGCTTCGATAACCGGCGACAGCGAGGTATTCGGCAGAGTATACTTCGCCACCAACGGCAGAGGCATTGTGATGGGAGATATGGCTGATTGACCAGAAAGACAATAGTATCTTTAATAACAGCAGCAGGCACGGCGATGACGGTGTTCGCCGCCGGGGTTTCCTGCATATTTTCAACGCCCCTTGTGAGCAAGGCAAAGTACCCCATATTCGGCGTTGATGTATCGCACTATCAGGGCGATATAGACTGGAGCGCTCTGGAGCGTCAGGGTGTGCGGTTCACATTTATCAAGGCGACTGAGGGAAGCGGTCATATCGACGAATCAGTCCGTGAGAACCTTGCAGATTCAGCGCAGACGGGGATAAAGCGTTCCTGCTACCACTTTTTCAGCTTTGACAGTCCGGGAGAGACTCAGGCGCAGAACTTCATAAGTGTCGTGGGTGCGGACGAGATAGATATGCCGCCGGTAGTTGATATAGAGTACTACGGTGACAAGGCGCTGAACAAACCCACTCAGGAGGAGACAGAGGCGATACTCAGTCCGCTTCTTGAGCAGCTTGAGGCGTACTACGGGTGCAAGCCCATAATCTACACGACGCTGCCGATGTATATAAGGTATATCCGCAGCGGCTTCACGGATTATCCGCTCTGGATAAGGTCGGTGACATTTGAGCCTGACCTTATGAACTGGAAGTTCTGGCAGTATGATGACACGGGTCAGCTTTACGGCTATTTCGGTGAGGAAGCCTGCATCGACTTCAACGTATACAACGGAACAGAGAGCGAATTTGAAGCAGAATTCAATAGTTAAGGCATTACGATCATAAAAGAGAAAGGATATAATATGCGACCATTTGAACTTACACCACCAATAAAAGACTATATCTGGGGCGGTACACGGCTTCGTGATGAGTTCGGCAAGGAAAGCAAACTTGACCGCCTTGCCGAAAGCTGGGAACTTTCCTGCCACAAGGACGGAGTAAGCATTATAAAGACCGGTGAATTCGCTGGTATGACGCTCCCGCAGTTCCTTGAAGAACACCCGGAGGCACTGGGCGAGAACTGCGATAAGTTCGACTTCTTCCCCGTTCTCATTAAGCTTATCGACGCTAAGGACAACCTCTCCGTACAGGTTCACCCGGATAACGACTATGCCATGCGTGTGGAAGGGGAGTATGGCAAGACAGAGATGTGGTACATCGTGGACTGCGACCCTGACGCTGAACTTATCTACGGCTTCAAGGACGAGATATCCCAGGAGGACTTCCGCAGGGCTATCGAGGAAAATACCCTCCTTGACAAGGTAAACAGAGTCAAGGTAAAGAAAGGTGACGTTTTCTTCATAAAGTCCGGCACTCTCCACGCTATCGGAAAGGGTATACTCATCGCTGAGATACAGCAGAACTCCAACACCACCTACCGTGTCTACGACTACGGCAGAGTAGGCGCTGACGGCAAGCCCAGAGAACTTCACATCGAGAAGGCACTGGAAGTTACCGACCGCACACCTGCGCCGGTGAATACTATCGCTCCCGCTAAGGAAATGGGCGACGGACTGAGTATCCAGCAGCTTGCTTCCTGCGAATACTTCAGCGTGATGAAGTTCACAATGGCTGAGGGCGGGGAACTTTTCTTCAACCACGTTCAGGGCAGTTTCCAGCATTTTCTGGTAGTAGACGGCACAGGTTCACTGGTTTGCGGCGATGAAGTGCTGCCCGTAAAAAAAGGCTCAAGCGTATTTGTTCCTGCGGGATCAGAGGCGTTTTATATAACAGGTGAATGTAGTGTTATCATCACATTCATCGAATAATCAACAGGAGGAATATTATGAAATACTATGTAGGAATCGACTTAGGCGGTACTAATATCGTTGCCGGAGTGGTAGACGAGGAGTACAACATCATTGCAAAGGCAAGTACCAAGACAAACTGCCCCCGTCCCGAAAAGGAAATTGCTGACGATATGGCAAGAATGGCTCTTGAGGCTGTAAAGAACGCAAAGCTCACTATCGACGATATAGAGTGGATAGGCGTTGGTACACCCGGAATCGCTAACAGCGCAACAGGTATCATCGAGTACTCCAATAACCTGGGCTTTAAGGACACTCCTATGGTGAAGTATATCCAGGAGACTATCGACAAGCCTGTATTTATCGAGAACGACGCTAATGCTGCTGCATACGGCGAGTTCGTAGCCGGCGCTGCAAAGGGTGCTAAGAACGCTGTCTGCATCACTCTGGGTACTGGCGTTGGCGGCGGTATCATCATCGACGGCAAGATCTACGCAGGCTCAAACTTTGCAGGCGCAGAGATCGGTCATACCGTTATCGAGGTAGACGGCGTACAGTGTTCCTGCGGCAGAAAGGGCTGCTTTGAGGCTTACTCCTCCGCAACAGGTCTTATCCGCATGACTAAGGAGTCTATGGCTCAGAACCCCGACAGCATTATGAACCAGATGGCTGAGGATAAGGGCAAGGTAACTGCAAGAACTTCCTTCGACTGCATGAGAGCAGGCGACAAGTACGCTAAGGCTGTTGTTGACAAGTACATCAAGTACCTTGCAGCAGGTATCACAAATACTATCAATATCTTCCAGCCTGATGTACTCTGCATCGGCGGCGGCGTTTGTAACGAGGGCGACCCACTTCTCCTGCCTGTAAAGGAACTGGTCAAGAACGAGGTATACACACGCAATTCCGAGAAGAATACCGAGATCGTTATCGCTAAGCTGGGCAACGATGCCGGTATCATCGGCGCTGCATTCCTGGGCAGAGCTAACGGCTAAATAAGCTGCATGGAACAAGAAGAAAAGCAGAGTAAGCCAAAGAAGGTTTTGACGGTCATAGTCCGGATATTTGAAGTTATGATACTTTTGTATATCATTTTCTTTATATCATTTGTTATAATTATGAAAAAGCAAATTAAAGAAGCACAAATATGGAAAACTACCACCAGTCAGAACAATTCCTATTACTCTGAACTTGCCATGCTCCCTGAGATATCCGACAGCATCGAGATCACCTATATACGGGGCATCCGTGACCCGGAATACTGCATTGAAACAAAGGCATATGATACCATTAATGATCTTTATGCTATCCTGCCTTATAGTGATGAAGCAGAGCGTATGAAAGCGCTTGGCTGCATAGAAAATGCAACAGGCGAACTTCCGGAATTTCCAGGTATTGACGAGATTCAGACAGTGGGGATAGTCAGTGAACTCCCCCTTAATTACGAAGGCGTGGCTCAGTATTACTTCCAT
>CAMOEP010000223.1 GCA_946612185.1 uncultured Ruminococcus sp. | reverse complement strand
AACGGCAATATCGGCAGGAAACTGCGCATCACCGGCAAGGGCAGGTGCAACGTCACCAACAACAGCACCGTAGAGGAGCATATGGCGAATATCCCGGTAAATCCACGTTTTCTCTACAGTGCCTACTCCGGTTTCGATGCTTATGATACTATGAACTTCTTCGAGGAACTGGGCGTTCCGCTGAAAACCGAGCGTGGCAACCGTGTGTTCCCGGTAAGCGACAATGCGGAAGATATCGTGGCGGCGCTGGGCAGGGAACTGAAGCGGCTGGGCGTGAAAATAATCGGTGAGCGTGTGACTTCACTTATCCTTGAAAACGGCTGCTGCTGCGGAGTAGTGGCAGGAGATATGGAATACCGCAGTAATTCGGTACTTATTGCCTGCGGAGGAAAGTCCTACCCGAACACCGGCTCTACTGGCGACGGCTACACTCTCGCAAAGAGTGCAGGTCATACCATAACCGACCTGAAACCGGGACTTGTTCCCCTTGTGTCGCCGGATAAGTACTGTGCAGATCTTATGGGACTATCCCTGAGAAACGTGACACTGAGCCTGTATGACGGGCAAAAGCTGCTTTTTTCGGAACTTGGCGAGATGCTGTTCACGCATTTCGGCGTGTCCGGGCCACTTGTCCTCAGCGCAAGCAGTCACCTGCGGAAGATAAGTCCCGACCGTTGCAGACTTGTCATCGACCTGAAACCCGGTCTTACCCCGGAACAGCTTGACAGCCGCTTGCAGAGGGACTTTGCCGAGAACCTGAACCGTGACTTCTCAAACGGTATCCGGGGACTGCTTCCGGCGAAGATGATACCTGTTATCATCGCCCTGTCCGGTATACCGGCGGACAAGAAGGTGAACAGTATCACCCGTGAGGAGCGCCATGCTTTCGGTGAACTCATCAAGGCATTTCCGGTGAGGATATCGAAATTCCGCCCCATTGACGAGGCAATCGTCACAAGCGGCGGCGTTTCCATAAAGGAAATATCCCCGAAAACTATGGAGTCGAAGATAACTCCCGGACTTTTCTTCGCCGGGGAAGTCATCGACACCGACGCTTATACCGGCGGATTCAACCTGCAAATCGCCTTTTCCACCGCCTATGCAGCGGCGCAGTACCTCTGATATGGCAAGGGACAGATCGGCGCTCTGGCGCAATATTTTCCGGTATATTTTCGAGTTCGTCACAGCCGGCTTCATCGGCTGGTGCTATGAGGTGGCGACAGTCTGGGTCATGTGGCACTATTTCGAGAACCGTGGTATACTCCACCTGCCGATAGTGCCGATATACGCAGTAGGGGCGTTTCTCCTGCTGATACTGGTGCGGAAACAGCACAGTCCGCTATACATTTTCCTGTTTGCGACCATAGTCACCACGGTATTTGAACTGGCGGCATCGTACCTTCTGGAGTTCATTTTCCACAGGCAGTTCTGGACGTATGAAACGTGGTACTTTTCGATACTCGACCGTTCCAGCCTTATTTCAAGCATGATATTCGGCATACTTGCCGTTGCATACTTTTTCTGGCTGCACCCGTTTTCCGGGAAACTTTCCGGGAAACTGCCAGTCCCGGCGTGTGCGCTGCTCAGCGTACTTGCGGCAGGGGCAATAGTTACCGACCTTATCATATCGGTACACGGGTTACTTAGTTTATAATTTTACATAAAGGAGAAATAAATATGAGTACAATCAACATCGCAATCGACGGCCCTGCTGGTGCAGGAAAAAGCACCATTGCAAAAATGGTTTCCGCAAAACTGGGTTACATCTACGTTGATACAGGTGCACTTTACCGCACTGTAGCGCTTTACATCACCGAGAACAATATCCCCGATGAGGACATTGAGAAGTCGCTGGAAAAGGCTGACGTTTCCCTCAGATTCATCGACGGCGCACAGAGAGTTTTCCTGGGTGACAGGGACGTTTCCGACGTTATCAGGACACCTGAGATATCTATGGCAGCTTCAAGAACTTCCGCTATCCCGGCAGTTCGTGCATACCTTTTCGAGACTCAGCAGAAGATCGCCCGTGAGAACAATATCATCATGGACGGCAGAGATATCGGTACTGTTGTACTGCCAAACGCTGACGTTAAGATCTTCCTGACAGCTTCCGCAGAGGAGAGAGCGAACCGCCGCTATAAGGAACTGGCTGAGAAGCCTGATTGTCCGCCTTACGAGGACATTCTCAAGGACATTATCCAGCGTGACTATCAGGATATGCACCGTGAGATCGCTCCCCTGAAGCAGGCTGAGGACGCTGTTCTTGTGGACACAACTGAGCTGAATCTGGAGCAGTCCGCAGAGGCTATCGTCAAGGTCATCAGGGACAAGACCGGGAGAGAGGCATAATGTACGGCTTTGTACTGCTTGTGGTAAGGCTTGCCATGCGTATAGCCTTTAACCTGCACTACGAGGGCAAGGAGAATATCCCCAAGGGTGAGAACTTCATCTACGCTTCCAACCACCGCACAAACGCTGACCCACCGCTGGTGGGCGCAGGAATACTGGGAAAGCACTCCTTCATGGCTAAGGAGGAGCTTTTCCGGAATAAGCTGTTCGCATGGCTGATACGCTCCCTGGGCGCATTTCCCGTTGCCCGTGGAAAGGGCGATACCGGTGTTATCGACACTGCCATAAAGTGCCTGGAGGAGGGCAGGAATCTGATGATATTCCCCGAAGGCACTCGCTCCAGGACAGGCAAGGTGGGCAGAGGTCACTCCGGTGCGGCACTTATCTCCGCAAAGTCCGGCAAGCGGATAATCCCCGTGGGCGTTATTTTTGGTGATAAGCTGAAATTCCGCACACGCATCACTGTAAAGTACGGCAAGCCCATTGACCCGGCTGAGTATATTGACGACCCTGCAGACCCAAGTCCCAGACAGCTTGTGAAGCTCAAAAACCGCTACATGGACGAGATAAAGGCGCTGGTGGGCGAAGTTCAGCCCATAACTGACAGCAAGGAGGCTGAAAATGAGTAAAGTTACTGTTGCAAAGTCCGCAGGTTTTTGTTTTGGGGTTGACAGAGCCGTAAAAATGGTGTATAATGAATTAGAAAAGGGTACGAAAGTAGCGACGCTCGGTCCTATAATACATAACCAGGACGTTGTGAGCGATATGCAGGCTAAAGGCGCAAGGGTCATCTCCTCAGTTGACCAGCTTGAGCCGGGTGAGACTATCGTTATCCGCTCCCACGGCGTAGGCAGCGATGTCTACAGGCAGATAGAGGAGAAGGGCAATCGTATGCTCGATGCCACCTGTCCTTTCGTGTCGAGAATACATAAGATAGTTGCTGAAAAGACGGCTCAGGGTTACTTTATCCTTATCGCAGGTGACGAAAGTCATCCGGAAGTTCAGGGAATCGTTGGGCATTGTTCACAGAATTATCTTGTATTTAAGGATAACTCACAGCTAAAAGACCTTTTTCTGAAAAATAATGAATTTTTTGGAAAAAAGCTTGCATTTGTGGCGCAAACGACGTATAATGTATTAGTATGGGAAGAGTGTTTAAAGGTAATACCGAAGGACGACCCCGATATTGTAATATTCGATACAATCTGTAATGCTACCGATACAAGGCAGTCAGATGCGGCTGAACTTGCTAAAAGTTCTGACATAATGCTTGTGGTCGGCGGTAAGCACAGCTCCAACACCGTCAAACTCGCTGAGGTGTGCAGCCGCTATTGCAAAACGTATCACATAGAGAATTCGGACGAACTTTCTGCTTTAAAGCTGCCCGATGTCGAGAATATCGGCATTACTGCAGGGGCTTCCACTCCTGCATATATAATCAAGGAGGTAAAAACCACTATGTCAGAGAATGTAAATCTCACAGCTAATCAGGATGAGGAGATCGATTTCGCTGAAGCTATCGATCAGTCATTCAAAAAAATATATACAGGAGAAAAGGTCAAGGGTATCGTTGTAGGCATCGACAGCAATGAGATCACTGTTGATCTGGGTACTAAGCACACAGGCTATGTTAAGCTTGATGACCTCACAGACGACAGCACTAAGAAGCCTGAGGATATCGTTTCCATCGGTGACGAGATCGACCTCATCGTTATCAAGGTAAATGATGCTGACGGTACTGCTGCTCTGTCCAAGAGAAAGGTTGACGAGCAGGCTGGCTACGAGAAGGTAGTTGCTGCTAAGGAAAGCGGCGAGGTTCTCGAAGGTACTGTATCAAGAATCGTAAACAAGGGCGTTACTCTCAGCTACCTGGGCGTAAGGATCTTTATCCCTGCTTCACAGACAGGTCTGCCCAGAGGCGCAGAGCTTGATCAGCTTCTCAAGCAGAAGGTAAAATTCGTTGTTATCGACACAGACGAAGATCCTCGCAAGAGACGTGCTGTAGGCTCTATCAAGAGAGTTGAGGACGCTAAGAAGGAAGAGGCAAGAGCTAAGTTCTGGGAGACCGCTAAGATCGGTGATACTTTCAAGGGCGTTGTTAAGTCTCTCACAAGCTTCGGCGCATTCGTTGACCTGGGCGGTATCGACGGAATGGTACATATTTCCGAGCTGTCCTGGAAGCGCATCAAGCACCCCTC
>CAMOEP010000222.1 GCA_946612185.1 uncultured Ruminococcus sp. | reverse complement strand
CCCTGCAACGTAGTAAGAGCTACTATCAACGGACTTGTAAACTGCACTTCCGCTAAGGACGTTGCTGAAAAGAGAGGCAAGACCGTTAAGGAAATTTTAGGTTAAGGAGGCTGGAATAATGGCTAAGGAAATCAAGCTCGTAAAGAGCCTCATCGGCA
Organism: uncultured Ruminococcus sp.; assembly: GCA_946612185.1. Classification (GTDB taxonomy): domain Bacteria; phylum Bacillota; class Clostridia; order Oscillospirales; family Ruminococcaceae; genus Ruminococcus. Next base: position 4,402 of record CAMOEP010000222.1, on the reverse strand, counting down.
GAAAGAAGGATCAGATCGCTACTGCTGAGTCTCTCGGTCTCAGAAAGATCGGCGACGTTACCGTTCAGCCCGACAATGCCCAGACTCAGGGTAAGGTCAACAAGATCATCCACCTCATCGAGGTTACAGAGAAGTAAACAAGGAGGTGCAACAATATGAAAATTCACGAATTAACTCCCGCAGCCGATTCAAATAAGGCTGTAAAGCGTATCGGCAGAGGTCACGGCTCAGGCAACGGCAAGACCGCTGGTAAGGGTCACAAGGGACAGAACGCTCGTTCAGGCGGCGGCGTAAGGATCGGTTTTGAAGGCGGTCAGATGCCCCTGGCAAGAAGAATCCCTAAGAGAGGCTTCAACAACATTTTTGCAACAAAGTACGCTATCGTTAACGTTTCAGACCTGAACCGCTTCACAAACGGCACAGTCGTTGATGCAGAAGTTCTCAAGGCTGCTGGTCTGGTTAAGAAGGAGTACGACGGCATCAAGATCCTCGGCAACGGAGAGCTTACAGCTCAGCTGACTGTCAAGGCTGCAAAATTCTCACAGAGTGCTGTAGAGAAAATCGAGAAGGCAGGCGGAAAGACTGAGGTGATGTAAGGTGTTTCAGACGCTCAAGCGTGCGTGGAGCGTTCCTGAAATAAGGAAGAAGCTCCTTTACACATTACTCATCATAGTTATATTCCGTTTTGGCTGCGCCGTTCCTGTACCGTTCCTAAATCCTGACATCGTTAAAACATGGATGGATACAAACGCTACAGACGGTAACTTCCTTGAGTACCTGAACACTATCACCGGTGGTGCGCTGTCTCAGGCTACTCTGTTCTCACTTTCGATCACCCCGTTCATCAACGCTTCCATCATCATGCAGCTTCTTACTTATGCGCTGCCTCCGCTGGAGCGTATGAGAGATGAGGGTGAGGAAGGACGCAAGAAGATCGACAAGATCACAGCTTTCGTAGCTATGATACTGGCTTTCTTCATGTCCTATGCTTACTACCTTACACTGAAGCGCATGACTAATGATTCAGGCGTTTCAGCGGTAAAATATACTACCGGCTGGGAAGGCTGGTTCACTGGTGCTGTTATTATCGGCTGCTTCGTTGCTGGCGCATCATTCGTTGTATGGCTCGGCAACAGAGTATCAGATAAGGGTATCGGTAACGGCGTTTCCATGATCCTCTTCGCAGGTATCGCAGCAAGATTCCCCGTAGACGCAGGACGACTCGTTTCCCTGACTATGGAGAAGCCTGAGAAGTACCTCTTCGTTACTCTCGGCTACCTGTTATTCATCGTCTTTGAGTTCGCCTTCATCGTATTCATGAACGAGGCTGAAAGACGTATACCGATCCAGTACGCTAAGCGTGTACAGGGCAGAAAGCAGTTTGGCGGTCAGAAGACTCATATCCCGATAAAGGTAATGATGAGCGGTGTAATGCCTATCATCTTCGCTATGTCATTTATGTCTCTTCCCCAGACTATACAGCTTTTCAAGCCTGTTACAGCAGATTCCTCAAAGTTCTACCAGGGCTTTATGAAGTTCTTCTCAACAAGGAGTCTGTCTTATGCGATCATCTATTTCATTCTTATCATTGCATTTAACTACTTCTACGTTTCGATACAGTACAACCCTATCGAGATAGCTAATAACCTTCGTCAGTCAAACGGCGGTATCCCCGGTATCAGACCCGGTAAACCCACCTCAGACTACATTCAGAGGGTGCTTTCAAAAATTACTCTGGTGGGCGCTATATTCCTCGGAATTATCGCTATCGTTCCTATCTTTATCTCGATGGCTGACCAGAATCTTCAGTCACTTTCAATGGGCGGTACTACAATACTCATCGCTGTAAGCGTTGCACTCGAAACAACTCGTACACTTGAGTCTCAGCTTATGATGAGACACCACAAGGGCTTCCTGGGCTAATGCCTCAGGAGACCCTATAAAGGATAAGGAGGAAGTTATATGAATCTTATTTTCTTAGGCGCTCCCGGCGCAGGAAAGGGTACTCAGGCTGAGGTCGTTTCCGATACTCTGGGCATCCCCCAGATCTCTACAGGAAATATTCTCCGTGAGGCTGCCAAGAACGGCACTGAGTACGGCGTTAAGGCTAAGGCTGCTATGGACGCAGGCGAGCTGGTTTCCGATGAGATCGTTATCGGTATCCTCAAGGAGAGGATCGCTGAGGACGACTGCAAGAAGGGATTTATCCTGGACGGTTTCCCCAGAACAGTTGCTCAGGCTGAGGCTCTGGACGCTATGAACGTTCAGATCGACAAGGTAATCGAGATCTCCGTTGCTGATGAAAAGATCAAGCAGAGACTCGGCGGCAGACGTGTTTGCCAGGGCTGCGGCGCTTCTTACCACGTTGAGTATAAGCCCAGCAAGGTCGAGGGCATCTGCGACAAGTGCGGCGACAAGACTATCATCCGCAAGGACGATCAGCCCGAAGTCGTTCTCGACAGACTCAAGACCTACCACGAAAAGACTGCTCCCCTCAAGGACTACTACGCAGCACAGGGCAAGCTTGTGACTGTTGAGGGTCAGGAGGAAGTAGCTGATACAACTAAGCTCACACTGGCTGCCGTAGGAGTTCAGTAAATGAGCATAACTATCAAATCAAAATCCGAACTTGCCATAATGCGTGAAGCAGGAAGAATAACCTGCGGCGCAATATGGTACGCCGGAGAAAGATTAAAGCCCGGTATGACTACCAAAGAGGTCGATGACCTTATCGGAAAGTTCTACCGTGAGCATGGATGCAAATCTGCATTCAAGGGTCTTTACGGTTTTCCAGGAAATGCCTGCATCTCAGTCAATGAGGAGGTTATCCACGGAATACCCAAGGCCTCCCGCAGATTAAAGGAAGGCGATATCGTAAGCATTGATACCGGTGCAGCTTACAAGGGCTTCAACGGTGATAGCTGCTGGACCTTCCCTGTGGGTAAGATCTCTGATGAAGCCAAGGCATTGCTTGAGGTCACTGAAGCTTCCCTCTGGGAGGGAATAAAGATGGCTCAGGCAGGCAACCGTGTCGGTGACATCTCTCATGCTGTGGAAGAGTATTGCGCTTCCCGAGGCTACGGAATCGTAAGAAATTACTGCGGCCACGGAATCGGCAGAGAAGTCCACGAATCACCTGAAGTACCGAACTGGGGACGTGCAGGACATGGACCCAGGCTTGTTTCAGGTATGACTATCTGCATCGAGCCTATGATAAACGTCAAGGGCGACGATGTCAGGTCTTTGAAGGACGGCTGGACCGTGGTTACCAAATCTGGTTCACTTTCAGCTCACTTCGAGCACGCTATCGCAATAACTCCTGACGGTCCCGTCGTACTGACCCAGCCCTGACGGAGGGATATCGTGAAGCTGCAAATCGGCTCAGTTGTAAGAGCAAGCGCCGGAAGGGACAAGGAGAAATTCTTCGTTGTGACCGGCTGCGATAACGGGTACTACCTCATAGCCGACGGCAAGGAGCGAAAGCTTTCACACCCGAAGCGAAAGAATCCCCGGCATATCTCTGCAACGGGCAGCATGATAGATATTAATGATATAACTGATAAAAAGCTCAGAATGCTCCTTCGGGACTACGGCTGCTCTGAGTAAGGGAGGTTATGGTATGTCTAAGGAAGATGTAATCGAGGTCGAAGGCGTTGTAACAGACGCTCTGCCTAATGCAATGTTCAAGGTACAGCTGGAAAACGGTCACGAAGTCCTCGCACACGTTTCCGGCAAGCTCAGAATGAACTATATCAGAATCGTTCCAGGTGACAAGGTCAAGCTTGAAATGTCCCCCTATGATCTTTCAAAGGGCAGGATCACCTGGCGTGTCAAGTAAAAAACGGACTTTCGTCCCCATCCGCTGACAAGGAGGTATTTTCAATGAAAGTCAGACCTTCAGTAAAACCCATGTGCGAAAAGTGCAAGGTTATCAAACGTAAAGGCAGAATCATGGTTATCTGCGAAAATCCTAAGCATAAGCAGCGTCAGGGCTAAGCCTTAGCGCTAACTACATGGAGGTGTAATTTCAATATGGCAAGAATTGCTGGTGTTGACCTTCCCAAGAATAAGAGAATCGAGATCGGTCTTACTTATATCTACGGAATCGGTCGTCAGACTGCTGCTGATATCCTCGCTGGCACAGGCGTTAACCCTGACACAAGAGTTAAGGACCTGGCTGAGGAAGACGTAGCTAAGCTGCGTGACTATATAGATGCTAACTTAACTGTTGAGGGTGATCTCCGCCGTGAGGTAGCTCTTAACATCAAGAGACTTGTTGAGATCGGCTGCTACAGAGGCGTTCGTCACAGAAAGGGTCTGCCTGTAAGAGGTCAGAGAACCAAGACTAACGCAAGAACCCGCAAGGGCCCTGTAAAGACCATCGCTAACAAGAAGAAGTAAG
>CAMOEP010000221.1 GCA_946612185.1 uncultured Ruminococcus sp. | reverse complement strand
TGAAAGTACGGTCAATTGGTCGGTTTTATGTCCAGCAGACCCGACAAAAAGCTTTGACATCGCAGTTATGGTCGGGGATGACTTCCACATAACGGATGATTCGTCCCTGTCAGGAATCCAATACATAACAGCACTGCTCAGGCTTGATACAGAGCTGGTCACAATGGACTATACGCATTCAGGAGTTGAAAACGGACTCGGATTTGGGAAAAGAGCGGAACAGGTGAACAGGCTTGACATCCGGTCAGACTGGGCACTGAAACTGTGGGAGCTCCAGCTTGTAGACGCTCAGACGAAACAGACAACATATCTGACAAACTGGATGCGGTCGATAGAAAGCCAGTTGACCAGTCTGGAAGGGAGATCGTAATGGCGATAGATTTTGTACCGACAAGCTGGCGAGGCATTGAAAGAGACTTTTCCAGCATCGGTCTGAGCAATGTCAAAATGCGCACCGGATATCTTATCGCAGTTGAGATGGAATATAGAGATTATCCGGGAGATCAGAGACCGTGGCTCTATCCGAACAATTATATTTTCTATTCGACCAGCAGAAGCGATCTGGAATCCATCTTCCCCCTCTCGTTTACGATCACAATAAACGGCTCCGCTCAGTCATACAGAACGTTTTACGCTACCTCAATCCAGTATGACGGGTCTCTGTATTACTTTTCATATGAAGCGAGAGATATTTACAGTGCGCACTTCCAGATGCCAAATGATGGGCAGCCGATGCAGATCAGCGTTAGCATCCAGGCCAGATATACAACTGCGTCTATGGCAACCGTGTCGTTTACGGAGAACGCCTGTTCGTATTACCACAATCTGTTTGCGGATTCTGTGAGCAGCAGTACGTTTTACACCGGTGCAATTGCAAACGGGGCATTCAAGCGATCGGTGAGAGCAGGAACGGCAGGAACGGCAAGATACACGTCCGAAGGTACGTTTTATTGCAGACCGGGAAGCGGAAAACTGTATGTAAACGGTGAGCCGATGGAGAGCAGGACATCCAGCTTTATATCATTCAGCTTCATACCGTGGAAGAATCCTGACAGCTCACCGGAACTGCAACCGTATACGGGGTCAATTGAGTTTTACAGTTACTACTATTCGGACGACTTTTACACCGGAAAGATCTGCATCTCATATGACAGCGTTGATATCACGATTCAGGAGCGTAATGAAGTAGACAGCGCACTGCTGCCGACTATTACCAGAATGAATGTAACCGCTGATCAGGCTGTTCGGTATAACAACCAGATCTATTACATCAAGGACATCTCCAACATCTCGGCCACGATCACGGCAAGCTTCCAGTACGGCGCTTCAAAGAAGAGCGTGACGGGCTATGACGATTTCGGAGGAAACAGTTCTGCCCAGACGGTAGCGGAATACACCTATACTGCAAAGCCGACAGAAGCAGGAGGCTCAAGCACCTACAAGCACATCTATATGAGTGTGACAGATATGCGTGGAGGTACGGCGTCCCTGACAGCTTCGGTGTATGTTCTGGATTATGCTGTACCGGCTCCTTCCGCATTCGCTGTACACCGATGCAAGCCGTATGAGAGCGGAGATACCAGAACGGTCTATACGGATGCCAATGACAGCACAAGATATACGGCAGATGAGAACGGAGCATACTGCGCCATTGAAATCTGCCCTGAGATCACATCCCTGTTCAACAGCAACGCAAAGAGCGTGACACTGAAGTTTCAGGTATTTCAGGGCGGCACACGATACAGAAGCGGCGAGTATACCTACACGCCGGGAGCGTACACAGGCGAGACAAAGTGCATCGTGATAGACGCTCCGACAGAGAACAGTTTCAACGTCACCGCAACTCTGACGGACAGCTACAGTTCGGTCATGTACACGATACCGCTGAGCACAGCCGGTGTTCTGATGGACTATCTGGCTGGCGGTAAGGGAATAGCGTTCGGGAAGGTAGCGGAGACTTCAAATCTGGTGGATATCTCACCCGATTGGGACGTGAGGGCGTTCAAAGTCCTGATCGGTGGATATAACAGTGGGCAGGATCAGGATTTGATGAGCTGGATGCGAGACATAGAGCAACGTATATCTGCTCTGCAACAATCATAAGGGGGAATGACAAAATATGGCGGCACAGACAGTAACCAAAGTCCAGTATGAAAACAACGTAACAGTCATCGGGGCAGAGAACCTGAATGCGATGCAGGACGCAGTGAATAACCACGCCTCGCTGATTGACGGGCTGGACAGCGACAAGGTAGACAAAGTAACGGGGAAGGGACTCAGCACCAATGATTTCAACAACGAGGCTCAGCAAAAACTGAACAACCTTCCCACGGGAGAACAGCTTGATACCTCGCTCGGCCAGAAGGTAAGCAAGCGTACCAGCGGTACGGAAGTGTACACGCACAACGGCTCAACACAGGGCGGTGCAACGCTGACGGAGACTCCAACGGCAGGGGCAGTACCGATGTACGGCACGGGAGGGGTGCTCAAAGCGGCTGCTCCTGTGGCCGACAACGATGTGGTACGCAAGGCGGAACTGGATGACGTGAAGGACAACCTCGATGCCGCATTTGTTACGAACACGGCATCCGGTGCGATTGCGTCTTTCCCGGACGGTGCGGATAATGTACCCGTCAAGAGCCTTGTAGTCAACATCGAACCGGTACAGGAAGGAGCAGGAGACCCGTCACCGGAGAACGTGAGACCCATCAGCGGATGGACGGGGATGACGGGGAAGAGGACCGGGAAGAATCTTATCGATACGAGCGGTTTTATAGATGGCACAGCAGGCGGCATAACTTATACCAGAAATGCAGATGGCAGTATTAACGCCTCTGGCACATCGACCGGTTCAAACGGATATCGGTCTATTTATAGTGCCTCCGATCGCTTTTGCCTTCCAGTTGGAACATACATTGCCTCCGGTGGAACGGCTAATACTGCGGTGCAAATTAATACATACGATAAAGACGGCAATCTAATCGCAAGGGCGACCGCTTATAATAACCCGGTGACGGTTATCGTAACTGAAGAGACCGATTATATATTAGTAGTCGTTGGCTATATTACGACTGATAGGACAGTAAACGAAACCGTTTATCCTCAGCTCGAACTCGGTTCTACAGCCACAGACTACGAACCCTACGTTGGCACCGACATCACCGCAGACTGGTCTTCTGTTGTCCCCGGAGGCACAGTATACGGCGGCAGTCTTAACCTGACAACCGGTGTGCTGACAGTAGATAGACTGGCGGCTGACTTAGGAGCTACCACATGGTCAATATATTCAGGCGGCACATATTTTGTATCGAGCGCGATTAACTATCTGATTGACCCGGATATTATCGTTAAACCACCTGCCACTGTCGCTCTTCCTGATGTTCTTTGTAGCTTTTATAAACCATCTATTGCCAGCCACATAATTAATGCAACTTATGATAATATTATCGGCATCAGTCCATCAAACGGGCGATTTTTAATCCGTGATTCTTCCGTTGATACAGTAGAAGCACTGACAGCAAAAGTCACAGGTCAGAAAGTTGTTGCCCGTATAGAGCCTCAGACTTACCAGCTCACCAAATCCCAGATCACCGGCATCCTGACAACCCTGCACGGCAACAACAACATCTGGGCAGACTGTGGTAACACCGAAGTGACATATTGTGCGGATACCAAACTCTATATCGAGCATCTAACTCAGCCCACTGAAGACGATATGACCGCAGATCACGCTATCTCAGCCGGGACATTCTTCATGATCAGCAACAATCTCTATCTCGCAACCTCGCAGATTGCCGCAGGAGCTACCATCACTCCGGGGACGAATGCTACACAGTTATCACTTGCAGACGCACTTAATCAGCTTAATGCTTAAGGAGGAATTATCATGAAGTATTCAATCATCAAGGTCATCAATGGCAACTATTTCATCCACGCCGAAGGAATTACCGATCTCGCACAGGCTAAGACCGGCTTCCACAGCTTGTGCCAAACGCTCTGGAACGCTCCCGATGTGCTTTCCGCTTACGTCATGATCGCAGACGAGCAGTTGGACGCTGTGGAAGGGTACAAAGAGTACATCCACCATGAGGCACAGCCGGAGACGGAGCCTGTAGAGGGCGAATAAGTTACTGACTTAAAGGACACTTTTAAGGAGGAAATCAAGCATGACAGAATTTGTTGACAAGGCGGAAGTCCTTGCTGTTATCTCCCAGCATTATACAAATGACAGGGAGGTCAATGATCTTTTGGACAAGCTCCACGAAGCTGTAATGGAGATTAGAGGCATCGACCATATTAGTGTTGTGTTTACTCGTTAATAATGGGTCATTTAAGTCAGAAAAAACAGTAGAACAAACTGCGGCGGCTCAGTCAGATAGGATAAGCGCCTGCGCTCGTCCTTGGTTTACAACCGCCACATATTAAAGGAGTATCAATGTTTGAGGAATACATCTGCGGCGTGACAGGCTTACCCTGTTCAGGGTGTTCGTTCTGGTGTCAGCATAGGAGGGATAAGACATGAAGTGGATTATCATTGGACTTGTCGGGCTATTCGTAATCTGTACGCTTGTGGTCATCTTCTGTGTGCTTAATGCCGCAGA
>CAMOEP010000220.1 GCA_946612185.1 uncultured Ruminococcus sp. | reverse complement strand
CGCCACGGATCACGATTTTATCTGTCATATTGCGTATCCTCCGATTCTTATTGATGGTGCGTAATTGGGTTGAACTCTTACTATGCTGGATTAAAGAATTACTTGCCATTCTTGAGTTCGTTTATCTTGTCACGCAGGTAAGCGGCGTGTTCAAATTCAAGCATCTTGGCGGCGTTCTTCATTTCCAGAGTAAGCTTTTCGATAAGTTCATTGCGCTCAGCTTCGCTCATCTTCCGCTTCCTGGTCTTTTCCTCCACCTTTGTCTTTGAGCTTATCTCCAGAACGTCACGAACGTCCTTGATGATAGTTTTCGGGATTATACCATGCTCCTCATTGAAGCGCATCTGTATACCACGGCGGCGCTCAGTCTCAGTGATAGCACGTTCCATTGAACCTGTTACCGTGTCAGCGTACATTATTACCTGTCCGCCGGCATTTCGTGCAGCACGTCCTATGGTCTGTATCAGTGAAGTCTCGCTTCGCAGGAAACCCTCCTTGTCAGCGTCGAGAATGGCGATAAGGCTGACTTCCGGGATATCCAGACCCTCACGGAGCAGGTTGATGCCTATGAGTACATCAAATTCTCCTGTACGCAGGTCTTTGATTATCTCCATACGCTTGATAGTGTCGATATCGTGGTGCAGGTACTTCACCTTTACGCCCAGGCGCTCATAGTACTCTGTAAGGTCTTCAGCCATTTTCTTGGTGAGAGTAGTTACAAGTACACGTTCATTGCGTTTTGTGCGTATATTTATCTCGGAAAGCAGGTCGTTGACCTGACCATCAGTTGGGCGGACGATTATCTCCGGGTCAACCAGTCCGGTAGGACGAATGACCTGTTCAACGATAGTATTGGTCTTTTCACGCTCTATCTGACCGGGCGTTGCGCTGACGTATATCGCCTGATTGATATGAGCGTTGAACTCGTCAAAGTTCAGGGGGCGGTTATCCAGAGCGCTTGGCAGGCGGAAACCGTAGTCGATGAGGGTGGTCTTTCTTGCCCTGTCACCAGCGAACATAGCCCTTACCTGCGGCAGGGTAACGTGGCTCTCGTCCACGATAAGCAGGAAGTCCTCCGGAAAATGGTCAAGGAGGGTCTGGGGAGTACTTCCGGCAGGACGGCGGGCGAGTACACGGGAATAGTTCTCAACTCCGCTGCAATAGCCAACTTCCCGGAGCATTTCCATATCGTACTGAGTACGCTCCTTGATACGCTGGGCTTCTATAAGTTTGTGGTTGGCGGTGAAGTAGTCGATACGCTCGGCAAGTTCGGTATCAATATCACGGATAGCGTCGTCCAGGGTATCCTGACCCACAACGTAGTGAGTAGCCGGGAAAATAGCGGCATGAGTGAGGGTATTCTTAACCTCGCCGGTGGTCACGTTCACTTCTGAGATCCGGTCGATCTCGTCACCGAAGTACTCCACACGGATAGCTGTATCACTTGACATAGCCGGGAAGATCTCCACCACGTCCCCACGGACACGGAAGCGGTTACGCTCGAAAGCGATGTCGTTTCGTTCATAGCGGATACGGATAAGGTCATGGATAAGTTCCTCACGGGGCTTTTCAGCACCCTGGCGGATGGATACCACATTAGAGCGGTATTCCTCCGGGCTTCCGAGGGAGTAGATGCAGCTAACACTTGCCACGATGATAACGTCCCGGCGTTCAGCGAGGGCGGTAGTGGCGCTGTGGCGGAGTTTGTCGATCTCGTCGTTAATGGAGGAGTCCTTTTCGATGTAGCTGTCGGTGCTGGGAACGTAGGCTTCCGGCTGGTAGTAGTCGTAGTAGGAAACAAAGTACTCCACGGCATTTTCCGGGAAGAACTCCTTGAACTCCGAGCAGAGCTGGGCGGCGAGTATTTTGTTATGGGCGAGTATCAGCGTAGGCTTGTTGACCTGAGCGATGACGTTCGCCATAGTGAAGGTTTTTCCTGAGCCGGTAACGCCCAGGAGTATCTGTTCTTTTTTGCCCTCTTTCAGACCGGTCACAAGTTTGTCGATAGCCTGCGGCTGGTCGCCGGCAGGAGCGTATTCCGAATGAAGAACGAAATGATCCACTACAATTACTCCTCTCATGATTTTAATTCGTAATGTGTAATTAAGGTGTTGCCTTAAATCCGGCGGTACATTTACAGGTGAATTCTGGTACAGTAGAGTTCAGCGCAATTACGCATTATTTAAGCGTTTCCCAGAAGGCGAGTGCGCTGGCAGCGGCGACGTTCAAAGAATCCACGCCGTTTTTCATGGGTATGCATACGGTGTAGTCGCTGGCGGAGATAGTCTCGTCTGACAGACCGTCGCCCTCAGCGCCGAGTATTACCGCAAGCTTTTCCTCGCCTTTGAGTGAACGGTCGTCGATGTTCACGCTTTCGCTCCTCAGCGCCATTGCAGCACAGGCAAAGCCGTTTTTGTGCAGCATATCAATATCCGCACGGGCGCTTTCAAGGAACGTCCACTTCACCTGGAAAACCGTACCCATACTCACCCTTACTGCACGGCGGTATAGCGGGTCAGTGCAGTCGGAAGTGAGCAGAACAGCGTCAATTCCCAGTGCGGCAGCGGAACGTATCATAGCGCCCACGTTGGTAGGGTTCACAACGCCCTCAAAAACGGCTATTCTCCGGCAGTTCCTTATTATTTCCTCCGGGGAGGGGAGTACTCTCCTCCGCATTGCCGCAAGAGCGCCTCTGACTGGTCTGAAACCGGTCAGGGAAACTATCTGTTCCTCGGTGGTAAGGAATATATCCACGCCGCCGGACGTTTCCTCTATAAGTGACAGAGCCTCAGCCGCCTCGCCGGATATATCCGATGCGAGTACGGACAAAGGCTCGTAGCCGGCGTTCACCGCACGCATTATCACCTTCGGGCTTTCGGCAATAAATACACCCGGTTCAGGCTCATAGATATGCGCAAGGGTATGCTCCGGCATTTTTCCGTATACTTCAAGCTCCGGGAGTTCCGGAGCAAAGTCCTTAATTATTCTGTTCATTATCAGTCCTCATCGTCAGCAGGCTTGGGTTCTTCCGGGAGAACGGTCACACGGCAAAGTTCAACACGGTGGTGATGTATCTCCAGCACTTCGATATGCATACGGCTGTCATCAAGTGAAACGCTTGTACCGTCCTTTGGGATAGCGCCCAGGAGTTCCATGATATAGCCGCTGAATGTCTCAAAACGGTCAGCCGGCAGCGTGAGTTCGAGTTCCTGACAGACCTGACTGAGCGGCGTAGAACCAGGGATAAGCCAGGTATCGTCCTCCAGTTTCTCGAAAGCTGCCTCCGGCTCGTCAAGTTCGTCATCATCGAATTCGCCCACAAGCTGCTCCACAAGGTCGGTAACGGTGATTATACCTGTCATACCGCCGTATTCGTCCACAACAACAGCAAAACGGTCAGCGCCGTACTTCTTCATCTGTGCGAAAAGCCTGTCCGCTTTCATATTCTCATGTACGAAGCAAGGTTCGTGAACAGCCTTTGCCATGATATTCTCACGGCTCTTGTCCTCAAGGCGGAAGAAGTCCTTAGCGTTGAGAACGCCGATGATATTGTCCACGCTTTCGCCGCAAAGTGGCAGATTCGAGTGACGGGTGCGGTGGATAGTTTCCTCCCAGACCTCAACAGGATCGTCTGACCAGAGGACAGAAACGTCCGGGCGGTGGGTACAAACCTGACCGGCAGTCATATCATCAAAGGCGAAAACATTCTTGATAATGCGGTTTTCGTCCTCGTCGATAGTACCTTTTTCAGCGCCGGCATCGCTCATCATGAGTATTTCCTCCTCGGTGACGGTATCCTCCTCCTTGCTGGGGTCGATGCCGATAAGCCGCAGAACGCCGTTGGTGGAGATGTTCAGAAGCCACACAAGCGGGGCGAAAAGTTTCTTGACAGCGGTAACAAGTCCGGAGAGGGTGAGGGCTATTTTTTCGGGATTTTTCATAGCCGCACGCTTGGGGACGAGTTCACCGAAAACGAGGGTAAGGTAAGAGAGTATCAGAGTGATAAGTACCACGCATACAGGGCGCAGGACACCGGGAGAAATGCCCAGACCTGCGGACTGAGAAATTTCCACAAGGCGGTCAGCGAAGTTATCCGCAGCAAAAGCAGCGCCGATGAATCCGGAAAGTGTGATAGCCACCTGTATGGTAGCCAGGAAGCTTGAGGGTTCGTCGGTGAGTTTTTTCAGGCGAACGGCTTTTTTGCTGCCGGAAGCGGCGAGTTTTTCAAGACGAGCGTCATTTATGGAAATGACCGCCACCTCAGTGCAGGCAAAGACCGCATTGACGGCGATCAGGATAAGTTGCAGTAATAGCTGCGCTAACATAATTAATTAAACCTCCGTAAAATAAAAACGATTTAAACCTCAGAAAGGCATAGTCCATCTGGACAATGCCTTAAAGTAAGCTATATAGCCGGAAAAGGGCTTATAATACGGATTACTGCCATCAGTGGCACCGTCCATTAACAGCTACACCTCCACAAGAGTATTTGGTACATTATACCATACCATATCATAAATGTCAAGATAATTCGCAAAAGGGTCGGTGACAGCATTTACTTTTTGGGAATTATTTAAGTCGCCCGTTTCTTTTACTAAATTTG
>CAMOEP010000219.1 GCA_946612185.1 uncultured Ruminococcus sp. | reverse complement strand
AGTACCTTACGCTTATACACCAGACTTACCAGAATATCCCGGCAGTGAATAATACCGGATACTTCGGTCCTGTAACACGCCAGAGTGTTACAGAGTTTCAGAAGCAGTTCGGTATAAATCCCTCCGGTATAGTAGGCGCTGTAACCTGGGATAGTATCGCCGGGGTATACTCCGACCTGAAATACGGCTTCGATAAGCGACCCTACCAGAATCCGGGCTATACGATAACCGCACAATGAGAAAGGAGCAGTTATGGCTTTTACTAATCAGCAGCGCAGGCAGCATATCATGGAGCTGCAAACCTACCTCCACGCTATTTCCCTTATGGACTCACAGATACCTACTATAATCCCTGACGGTATCTATGGCGACCCCACTATTATTGCAGTCAAGGCGTTTCAGCGAAAGTACGGTCTGCCGGATACAGGAAGTACTGACCCGGCTACATGGAACAAGATAGTAAGCGTTTACAGAAGTTACCTTCGTGGAAAGCCTGCTCCTTATGCGGTTTTTCCGTCTGCGGAGTATGTTCTTGCAAAAGGCGACAGCGGTCAGCTTGTATACATCGTTCAGGCAATGCTGGAAGATATCGGAGAAAGCTACGACAATGCACCAAAGGTGGACGTTTGCGGAAACTACAATGAACCTACTATCGAAGCTGTAAAACGTTTTCAAAAATGGTGCGGTCTGCCCTCCAGCGGAAACGTTGACAGCGGTACTTGGAATATGCTCGTTCACTGCTGTGAACATATGAGTCATGTGAAGTAGTTTTTTCGGAAAATCAATTGACGGCTGAGGTAGTTTCTGGTATAATAAATATAAGTATAATTAAAGGAAGTGCTGAAATGAATACTAATGACCCTACTATGCCGTCTGTTGAATCGCTTCAGGAGCAGGTGGATAAGGCTTCTTCATTTATGAACCGTGCCGGAGAGTACCTGAAAAACGCCGTACCGCTGCTTATCGCCGCTGTGCTGATACTCGTTGTGGGTATACTGCTTACAAAACTTGTGGGACTGCTTGTGAAAAAGTCCCTGTCCCGTTCAAAAATAGACGGTGCTGCAAGAGGTTTCCTTGTGTCACTTATCAAGATAATCCTCTACACTGTAGTATGTATTATGGCGCTTTCTGTGCTGAATGTGCCAATGTCCACCATAATCACACTTTTCGGTGCGGCAGGTCTTGCTGTATCCCTCGCTTTACAGAACTGCCTCGCAAACCTCTGCGGCGGATTTATCCTGCTGTTCTCGAAGCCTTTTTCTGCCGGCGATACCGTGGAACTTGACGGTATAGTGGGCAAGGTTTCTACTATAGGTATCCTTTATACCAAGGTCATTACTTTCGATAACAAGTCCGTGTTCATTCCCAATGGCAAGATCACAGACGCTAAGATAATCAACTATACCGAAAGTCCCACACGCCGGCTTGAACTTACATTCGATATCAGCTACTCCTCCGACCTTTCTAAAGCTAAGGCACTTATTCATTCTATCGTCGGAGAGGAGTCTATGATACTCAATAACCCTGCTCCTGTGATACGGCTCAGCCAGTGCCGGGAAAGTTCCCAGGCTATCGACGTTCTGGTATGGGTGCGCAATGATGATTACTTCACCGCACGCTACCTCCTCGTCGAAGCTGTCAAGGAATCCTTCGACCGCAACGGCATCGTTATACCATTCAATCAGCTTGATGTTCATATCGTCAGCAATACTGCGGAGGAATAATGAGCAGTAAGGATAATATCAAACCTAAAAAGCACCGCTTCCGCCGGTTTCTGTTATTCTCATCAGTGCTTGCGGCGGTCTGGTACTACAATAACTACACCCTCAAGACCGTGAACATCTCAGACACATCGCCTGAGATAGTCACTCCGGTGCGCATCGCAGTTATAAGCGATACCCACTCAACAGGTCACGGCATTACTAATGATATGATCCTTGAACATATCCGTGATGCTTCCCCTGACCTGGTGTTCTTCCTGGGAGATATGTATACCCGCAACAGCAGTTGGGAAACTATCCGGATACCCATTGAGCTTACTCAGAACGTTGTCAGCGAGGGTTACCCGGTGTACTTCATTACCGGCGACCACGACACAAGTGACCGCTATAAGGAAGCTATCGCCGGAACGGGTGCGCATCTTCTGGACTACAAGTGCGAGGATGTTGCCGTTGGTGATACTCGGCTTCATATAATGGGTATCGACAACGTTTATTACTCCCCCACTTTCGACCTTACGAATGAGTTTTCACTGGAGGATGGAGTTTACAATATCCTCCTTGCACATATACCGAACTATGAGAAATTTGCAAGTTTCGGCGCTGACCTTACCCTGTGTGCCGATACTCACGGCGGAATGGTTCAGCTTCCGTTCGGTCTGGGCACGTTTTACGACTCGCTCTCCGGCAGGTTTCTCCCTGAGATCACCGGGGACGAACCCGTCTACGACAAAGGATGGTTCGATTACGACGGCGGACGTATGTTCATAACCTCCGGCATCGGCACTTCACCTGCACCGGTAAGGCTGAACAACCGCCCGGAATTTGTTATACTTGATCTTCTCCCACAATAAAGGAGTTACTATGGACGCAGATATTATTATTATCGGCGGCGGCGCTTCCGGATATGCGGCAGCAATAACCGCCATGGAGACCTGCCCGGCGGCGAAAGTCATCATCGCTGAAAAACTCTCCCGGACAGGCAAAAAGATCCTCGCAACAGGAAACGGCAAGTGCAATCTGAGCAATTCTTCCATTTCCGAAAAAAATTACCACGGCAGCTTCAATGCAATGGAATTTATCGGCAATTCCCCGGACTGGTACAGTTTTTTCACCGAAAAACTGGGCGTTCTCTGCGTTACCGGAAGTGAGGGGCGTGAGGGTGGTATTTACCCACGAAGCAACAGTGCTGCCACCATTCTCAGCGCACTCCGTCTCAGAACCGCTGAACTTGGCGTGACAGAAATGTGCGACACAGATATTACCGCAATATCGCCCCTTAAAAACAGCTTCTCCCTGACGACAAAAAGCGGAACAGTTCTGACCTGCAAGCGTATCATTATCGCCGCAGGAGGATATGCTGGCCCATCGTTCGGAACTGACGGTGCTATGATGCGTGTGCTGAAAGATATGGGCTACAAGTCCGCTAAAATATGTCCGGCAGTCGCACCGCTGAAAGTTCCCCAGGAGGAGCTGAAAGGACTTAAAGGCGTTCGTGTCCGTGGACGTGTATCGGCTATGGCAGGCGGAAAAGTTCTGCGCAGCGAATCCGGAGAGATACAGTTCAATGAGAATACTATTTCCGGCATATGCGTTTTCAATCAGGCGTACCTCTTTGCCGCCCATGAGGGGGAACTTTCCCTCCGCCTCGACCTTGCACCGGATATGGACGAGCGTACCCTTACCGATTACCTTTTCAAAATCAGGAAGCGGCGTGGGAACTGCTCCGCCGAGGAACTGCTGACGGGTATGTTTCTGAAAAACCTGGCTATATACCTTGTAAAAAGGCTGACGGACGTTCCTCTCAGCGCTCAGGTTAAAAGTATCCCGGATAATCAGATCCGCCAGATAGCATCAGCGATAAAAGCCCTTGATTTCCACGTTTCCGGCTGCGCTTCCTGGCAGAATTCCCAGGTGACTATGGGCGGTATCCACCGGAAATGCGTGGACGAGCGCCTATGCTCGGTTCTGCACAAGGGTATGTACCTCTGCGGTGAGATACTCGACGTTGCAGGCGACTGCGGCGGCTTCAACCTTCAATGGGCTTGGTCATCGGGATACATAGCCGGAAAAAACTGCGCACTTTCACTTTCAGGAGATAGATATGATAAGAGTTTCAAACATTAAAGTTCCGCTGGATTTCGACTTCACCCGGCTGAAAGATTACTGCACTTCAAAGCTGCGTATCCCGGCGGACAAGCTGATATCAGCAGAACTTGCACGGCGGTCAGTGGACGCTCGGAAGAAGTCGGAGGTCCACTTCAATATTGCACTTGACATATGTGCTAAAAATGAGGGACGGGTGCTTAAATCGCTGAAAAACGCCGCTCCGGTAAACTTCCCTGACTACCCGATAACTCCTGTATCACCAACAGTCCGCCCGGTAGTCATCGGCTTCGGCCCTGCCGGAATGTTTGCCGCACTGGTTCTGGCAATGTCCGGCGCAAGACCTATCGTTATCGAGCGTGGCAGCGACGTGGATTCCCGTGTCAGGGCGGTGGAGGAATTCCAGTCCGGCGGCAGTCTCGACCCGGAGTGCAATGTACAATTCGGTGAGGGAGGAGCAGGTACATTTTCCGACGGCAAGCTGAATACCGGCATCAGCGATAAACGCATACGCTGGGTATTTCAGCGGTTTGTGGAGTTCGGCGCTCCTGAGGAGATACTCTGGCAGGCTAAACCGCACATCGGTACGGACAAGCTGCGTGGCACTGTGAAAAACCTGCGCAAGCGGATAATCGCACTGGGCGGCGAGGTTCACTTTGACACGAAGTTCACAGGGTACACCTTTTCTGACGGCAAGCTTACTGGTATTGAATGTACCGGCAAAAGCGGCGAAATACTGTGGATAAACACTAACTGTGCGATCCTGGCAACCGGTCACAGTGCAAGG
>CAMOEP010000218.1 GCA_946612185.1 uncultured Ruminococcus sp. | reverse complement strand
TAATATATGGATAAAGAACTTTCTCAAAAGATCACCAGGGCATCGAATCAGAATTCGCTGATACTTATCTTCTGGCTGATACTGACACTGGTATTCCAGGTGGTGCTGTATGTTGTGGCAATGATATTCAGCGGTGTCTTTGACAGCGAGACTCTTGACAGAATATATAACCTTGCTGCCTACCTTGCACAGTATCTGGGCGCAGTCCCGCTGGCAATAATCATAAGCCGCAGTCTGATAAACGACAAGGAAACACCGTCTGTACTTTCAGGTTTCCGCAGACCGGAAGCCTCAGCCGGACAGATAGTGCGCTGGATATTTATCAGCTTCTTTTTTATTTACGGTTCAGCTATAGCCTCGAACCTGTTTTTCACTCTCTTTCAGCAAATAACCGGTATCGACCTGCACGCCGTTGATATGACGACCGATGAAAACATTATTTCCCGGATAACTTCGGTCATAGCAATGATGTTCCTTGCACCGCTTTTTGAGGAGAGTATGTTCAGGGCGGCTATCGTCCGCAACGGCAGCCGTTTCGGAAACTGGAGCATAATCATAATCACCGGAATAACCTTTGGTCTGTGGCACTGCAACTATGAGCAGTTCCTCTATGCAGGAGTTATGGGAATATGCGCCGGATTCCTTACGGTAAAGACCCGTTCGGTAATCCCCTCGCTGATACTTCATTTCACCATGAATACCATAGGCACTCTCCAGTCATTCTCATTGGGAGAAGTTGATGCGGAAAAGGTAAATGATACAAGCTATGCAATGGAGCATCTTGGGGCAGTAGGGCTTATGATGATCGCATCTGGACTGATGTATGCGTTTATCATTACAGGACTTGTGCTTTTCATCATTGAGATAGTGAACCATAAGGAGACATTTGTACTTGATGCCCCAGAAGACAGAGTAAAGGGAACTGCGGCAGTATACCTTAAAGCGCCGCTGACGATAGTTATGCTGATAATATTCCTTTTTGCAACAATTCTCAGGGCTTTTGTAATATAAGAACACACCGAATGCACCGTTTTTACGGTGCATTTCTATTTTGCGGTGAAGCTCTATTTACGGGTCTTACTATAATATAAAACAAAAAACTATTCCAATGGTTTTTTGATACATATATTATGTCCTTAGTTTGAACATTTTGTGAAATCTTAGCAAAATTCGACTATCAGAACGCAAAAAATGATTAGCAATTTGTGAACAAAACGTCTATAATATACTCATAAGGCAGATGATTACTGCCACTGAGACGTAAATTTATTATTCTGCACTGAATGTAAAGGGATACGCATAACTGTCCTTTTATAAGGCGCATAAAGGAGTCTTTAGTTTTGGAAAAATTCAAGGATATGAACCTCTCTCCTGTCCAGAGAGCTGAGGATATTGCCGACAGACTCTCCACGGAGCAGCAGGCGGAGCAGCTTAAATATGATGCCCCTCCTATCCCCGAACTTGGGATCCCTGCCTATAACTGGTGGAGCGAAGGTCTGCACGGTCTGGCAAGAGCCGGCAGTGCTACAATGTTCCCACAGGCTATAGGACTTGCCGCTATGTTCGATGAGGAGGCTGTCCGCAAGGTCGGAGAAGTTACCTCAACCGAGGCAAGAGCTAAGTACAATGCCTATTCTGCTCATGGCGACAGAGATATTTTCAAGGGTCTGACACTCTGGTCACCTAATATCAACATCTTCCGTGACCCTCGCTGGGGCAGAGGTCAGGAAACTTTCGGAGAAGACCCCTTCCTCACCACCAGGCTGGGTGTGGCTATGGTAAAGGGCTTGCAGGGAGAAGGCAAGGTTCTCAGAACTGCCGCCTGCGCAAAGCACTTCGCCGTACACAGCAGACCGGAGGCTATCCGCCACGAGTTCGATGCCAAGGTGTCTAAAAAGGATCTGGAGGAAACTTACCTGCCTGCCTTTGAAGCACTGGTAAAGGAAGCTAAGGTCGAGTCAGTCATGGGCGCTTACAACCGTGTGAACGGCGAACCTGCCTGTGCAAACAGTGTCCTTATGGAGAAGCTGAATGAATGGGGATTCGACGGCTATTTCGTTTCGGACTGCTGGGCTATAAGGGATTTCCACACGAGCCACGGGGTAACAAAAACGGCTCCGGAATCAGCGGCTATGGCGCTCAAAGCCGGCTGCGACCTTAACTGCGGGAATACTTATCTTCATCTGCTGATAGCATATAGGGAAGGACTAATTACAAAAAGCGAGATCAGACGTTCATGCGTGAATCTGATGCGCACAAGGGTAAGACTGGGTATGTTCGATGAGTCTACTGAGTATGATAATATACCATATGAGACTATCGGCTGTAAGGAGCATCTGGACTTTTCTCTCGAATGCTCACGCAAATCAATGGTACTGCTCAAAAATGACGGAATACTTCCCATTGACACTAAAAAGATACGCACTATAGGCGTTATAGGTCCAAATGCCGACAGCCAGAGTGCCCTTGAGGGCAACTACAACGGCAAGGCTGAGGAGTATGTAACTTTCCTGGAGGGCATAAGGGAACAGTTCGACGGCAGGATTCTCTGCTCAGAGGGCTGTCACCTCTACAAGGACAGGGTAATGGGTCTGGCTATGGCTGATGACCGTATCGCAGAAGCCGAGATAGTTGCTGAGCATTCCGACCTGGTAGTTCTTTGTGTGGGTCTTGACCCCTCTATCGAAGGCGAGGAGGGAGATACCGGAAACGAGTTCTCCTCCGGCGATAAAATGGATCTTTACCTGCCTGAATCACAGCGCAATCTGGTCTACGCTGTAATGAATACCGGAAAGCCGGTCGTTATCGTTACTGCCGCAGGAAGCGCTATCAATGTGAACGCTGACTGCAATGCACTTATCCATGCATGGTATCCGGGACAGTTAGGCGGCAGGGCACTGGCAGACATTCTTTTCGGCAAGGTATCACCTTCCGGAAAACTGCCGGTAACATTCTACGAAAAAGCCGACGCTCTGCCGGATTTTGAGAAGTACTCAATGAAGGGACGTACCTACAGGTACGCTGAGAAGAATATCCTCTACCCCTTTGGCTATGGTCTTACCTACGGCGATGTGAAATGTACCTCAATTGACTACTGTAACGGTGTTGCGACAGTTACCGCAGTAAATAGCGGCGATACCGCCACTGAGGACGTTATACAGCTTTATATCAAGGGCACCGGTGAGAACGCTGTTCCTAACCACAGTCTCTGCGGATTCAGGCGCATTCGCCTTGAACCCGGTCAGGAGACAACGGTAAGGATCTCAATTCCTGAAAGCGCTTTTGAGAGCGTTGACCAGGAGGGCAGACGCATCATTGAGGGCGATACATTCACTCTCTATGCCGGCACATCTCAGCCTGATGCTCTCAGCGAAAGACTTACTGGCAAATCATGTATCAGCACACTGATCTCTCCCCCTTGCAATAAAGCAATTGAGGTGGGACAGGTTGCGGTTGGATAACTTGTATAATTAAATACTTGCAATCTGGAAAAATATAGTGTATAATATAAGTATATTATTTTTATCGAGGGTTTCTTATGAAAAAAGTTTTATCCGCACTTGCTGCAATGACAATGCTTGTAGCTGCTGCTTCATGCGGCGCTTCAAATGGCGATACAGGTAATTCAGATGCTGGCGCTTCATCTGGCTCATCTTCAAAAAGCAACAAGACAACTATCAATGTTATGGCATTCACAAACGAAGTGCCTGATATGATTACAAAGTACATGGAGCTTAACCCTGAGTTCGGCGAGAAGTACGAGATCAACCCTACCGTTATCGCTACTACTGACGGTCTGTACCAGCCTGCTCTTGACCAGGCTCTGGCTGCCGGCGGCAAGGACGCTCCCGACATCTACTGCGCTGAGTCTGCTTTCGTCCTCAAATACACCCAGGGCGATGCAGCCGGTTATGCTGCTCCCTATAAGGAGTTTATCCCCGATGTTGATGCTAAGATAAAGGAAGCTGACCTGGCTCCCTATGCTGTTGATATCGGTACTAACACCAGCGGTGACGTTGTTGGTCTGGGATACCAGGCTACAGGCGGTGCGTTCATCTATCGCCGCAGCATCGCTCAGGACGTTTTCGGCTCTGATGACCCTGCAACTGTTCAGAAGGAGATCGGACCCGGCTGGGAGAAGTTCTTCACTGCTGCTGAAAAGCTCAAGGACAAAGGCTATGGCATAATCTCCGGCGACGGCGACCTCTGGCACGCTGTTGAGAACAGCTCCGACACAGGCTGGATCATCAATGGCGAACTGAATATCGACCCCAAGCGTGAGGAATTCCTCGACCTGTCCAAGAGACTCAAGGACAACAAGTTCCACAACGATACTCAGGACTGGACTGAGGCATGGTACGCTGATATGGCTGGCACAGGCGAAAAGCCCGTATTCGGCTTCTTCGGTCCTGCATGGCTCATCAACTATACTATGGCTGGCAACTCCGGCGGAAGCAAGCCTGGCGAGGGTACTTACGGCGACTGGGCTGTATGCGAGTCTCCTGTAGGCTTCTTCTGGGGCGGCACATGGCTGCTGGCTAACAAGGACAGCGACAAGAAGGACGCTATCGGCGAACTCTTTGACTGGATCACCCTCAACTGCACTAAGGACGGCTTACAGTATATG
>CAMOEP010000217.1 GCA_946612185.1 uncultured Ruminococcus sp. | reverse complement strand
AAAGGATATTCAACTCCTTTACCAAGATCGACGAGGAGCTTTTCGAGGAACTTGAAGAACAGATGATAATGAGCGATATCGGCGTTGAAACCTCCGAGGAGATCTGCGACCGTCTGCGCTCCAAGATAAAGGAGAGGGGGATCACCGACCCGAAGGAGATCATGGAACTTATCCATGAGGTAATATCCGAGATAATGGGCGATGATACCGGTCTTGACCTTTCTGTATCACCAGCAGTAATTATGGTCATCGGCGTAAACGGCGCAGGCAAGACCACCACTATCGGCAAGATGTGCCACCAGTTCAAGGAGGAGGGCAAGAAAGTCCTTGTTGCGGCAGCGGATACTTTCCGTGCAGCAGCTATCGACCAGCTTGAAGTGTGGACTCAGCGTGCAGGGGTGGATATAGTAAAGCACGCCGAGGGTTCTGATCCGGGCGCAGTAGTGTACGATGCGCTGGAAGCTGCAAAGGCACGCCATTGTGATGTGGTCATAATCGACACCGCCGGCAGACTTCATAACAAGAAGAACCTTATGGACGAACTTGCCAAGATAAACCGTATCATCGACAACAAGGCAGGGGACTGCTCCCGTGAGGTGCTGCTTGTCCTGGACGCAACCACCGGACAGAACGCAGTCAACCAGGCAAAGCTTTTCAGCGAGACTGCGCCTATTACAGGTATCGTCCTTACAAAGCTTGACGGTACAGCAAAGGGCGGTATCGTTATCTCAATAAAGAACGAGCTGGGAATACCGGTAAAGCTTATCGGTGTAGGCGAGAAGATAGACGACCTCCAGCCCTTCGACAGCCGTATGTTCGTGGATGCACTCTTTGAGACTAACTACGAAAACTATGAGGAGGACGAGGAAGAAGAACTTACCGGGGAGACTTCCGGCGAGACAGCAGAGGGCGAGTATGAGGAGACTGAGGAAACTTCTGAGGAAACTGAGTCCTCCGATGAGAATACCGAGAAGAAGGAAGGCTTCTTCAGCCGACTGTTTGGTCAGAAGCCTGCCCAGAAGGACGAGGAAACTTCCGACCAGGAGGAAACTGCTGATAATGAGCCTGTAGAGGAGGAAGTCAGCGAGGTTTCCGAGCCTGCTACGGAAGTTGCAGAGGACGTTAGTGAGACTGTGGAAGAAGCAGTTGCCTATGTTACTGAGCCTGCTACGGAAGTTGCAGAGGACGTTAGTGAGACTGTGGAAGAAGAAGTTGCTGATGTTACTGAGCCTGCTATGGAAGTTGCAGAGGACGTTAGTGAGACTGTGGAAGAAGCAGTTGCCTATGTTTCCGAGCCTGCTACGGAAGTTGCAGAGGACGTTAGTGAGACGGCAGAAGAAGCGGTTGCTGATGTTTCCGAACCTGCTGTAGAAGTAACTGAAACAGCAGAAGAAACTGCTGAGGAAGCTCCGGAAGAACCCGCTGAACCTGTAAAGAAGAAAAAGAAGGGCTTCTTTAGCCGTCTGTTTGGCAGAAAGGACGATGACGATGCTGAATAAGATCATGATAGCTACAAATAATGCAAATAAACTCCGTGAAGCAAGGGAGATATTCTCGCCCCTGGGCATTGAGGTAGTCTCCCCCCGTGAAGCCGGTGTCAGCGCTGACCCGGAGGAAACAGGTACAACTTTCCGTGAGAATGCGTACATCAAGGCAAGAACTTTTCATGCGCTTGTGGATATGCCTGTATTTGCCGACGACAGCGGTATCTGTGTAGATGCACTTGACGGCAGACCGGGAGTTTATTCCGCAAGATATGCTCCGGACGGCAACGAGTGCGAAAAGCTTCTGGGCGATATGAAAGACGTTCCGGAGGATAAGCGTGCGGCTCATTATGAGTGCGTTATAGCCTTCGTGGACGGCGATACCGAAGCTGACTTTTCCGGCAGATGCGAGGGACATATCGGCTACGAAAAGAGGGGAACTAACGGTTTCGGCTATGACCCTATATTCCTCCGTGGAGACAGGACTATGGCTGAAATGACCCCTGACGAGAAGAATAGTATAAGCCACCGCAGCGCTGCAATGAAGGGGCTTTACGAGTTTATTAAAGAAAGATATGGTGAATGATATGCTGACAAGCAAACAGAGAGCATACCTCAGAGGCATCGCTTCCGAGTATGAGACTATATTCCAGGTAGGCAAGGGCGGAGTTACCGAGGCTATGTGCAAGGAGATATCCGAAGCCCTGCGCAAGAGAGAGCTTATCAAGCTGAGAGTGCTTGACAACTCCGGCTGGACTGCCCGTGAAGCCGCCGACGCTATCGCTGATATGACCGGTGCAGACGTGGTACAGGTCATCGGCTCACGCTTCGTGCTTTACAAGCGCAACCCAAAAGAACCTGTTATCGAGGGTATCCCCAAGGCTAAGTGATGCGCATAGGCATCTACGGCGGCAGCTTCAACCCGGTACACAATGGTCACACCCACCTGGCAAAGACTGCCGCAGACGAATTTTCCCTTGACAGGGTAATATTCATGCCGTCCAGGATAAGCCCTCACCGCTCAAGCGAGGAATACGTTTCCCCGGAGCATCGTCTGGCAATGCTGGAGATAGTGTGCAAAAGGGATAAGCGGTTCGAGGTGAGCGACTACGAACTTAATTCCGACAGAGTAAGTTATACCATTTACACAATAGAGCATTTTCACTCCCTCTACCCGGAGGACGAACTTTTTCTCCTTATCGGAAGTGATATGCTCATGTGCTTCGACAAGTGGCGGCAGTATAAAGATATTCTCGCTATATGCTCCCTCGGAGTAGTCTCACGCAATGAGGGCGATATACCGATGCTTGAAGAAAAGGCACGCTCCCTTAGTGAATACGGCAGAATTTTTGTGTGCAAAGCCGATGCAGTTGTAGTATCTTCGACGAAGATTAGAGAAAATTGTGTGAAAAATTCCGATTTCGCTTGCTATCTGGACGAAAATGTAGTAGAATATATAATGTCGCATAGTTTATATACTTCCCCTGAGAAGAATAGCATATGATATTTCAGGGGTACGATATCGACACATAGTATACTCAGCGAAGTCTGACAAAAGCGCTGATAAATGAGGTGAACCTATTGCTTTACGAC
This sequence comes from uncultured Ruminococcus sp., assembly GCA_946612185.1. Lineage (GTDB taxonomy): Bacteria > Bacillota > Clostridia > Oscillospirales > Ruminococcaceae > Ruminococcus. The sequence goes on along the minus strand of CAMOEP010000217.1, from coordinate 1,561 downwards.
ACAGAGGATAAGAAGAAGTTCCTGAAAGCCAACCTTTCACAGAAGCGGTATCAACATTCACTGAATGTGGCGGCTGAATGCAGAAAGCTGGCAGAAAAATACGGCGAAGACCCGGATAAGGCTTATTTTGCCGGTCTGCTGCATGATATATGCAAGGAACTTCCCGCCGATGAGCAGCTTGAACTGGTCGAGAAAAGCGGCTTTACTGTATGCCGTGAGGAACTGGAAACACGCTCTCTGTGGCATGGCATCGCAGGTGCGTATTTCGTTAAAACAAAATTCGGGGTTGAGGACATAGATATACTCAATGCCATCAGATTCCATACTGTTGGAAGGGCTGGTATGTCAAGGCTGGAGGAGATCGTGTATCTTGGCGATCTTATCTCGGCTGACAGGGATTATAAGGATGTAGACAGAATGCGTAAAGTGACGTATACCAGTCTTAACAGCGCTATGCTTGAAGCTTTCGCATTCTCAATAAGATCAGTGGTGAAAAAGGGCGGAGTTATACCGATCTGCACTGTAGAAGGGTATAACTTCTATAACCGTCTGCGCACTGATAAGAAATCAGGGAAATAACCAGTTAAAGACACTCACAAAGATAGCAGTCAGGCAGTCTTTGTGCGGTGATGTCTTAAACGGAACGAAAAGAGGAACGCAATGGATAACAACGAAGTAGGTTCCGGCAAGGAGCAGGAGTTTTCACGCCCTAAACCGGTCAAGAAACTCGTTAAGATCAAAAGACCTGCCAACTCAGAGAATGTTCCTGCGCCGAAAGTCTATGCGGATATTCCCAAGGCTGAGCCAGTCGGCACGGTCTATCGTGGAAAGCATGAAGCTGAGCCTGTAAAGCAGGAATACAAAGGAAGATATGAGGCTGAACCAAAGGAGTATCAGCCGCAGCATGAAGCTGTTCCCTCGGATTACAGGGGAAAGCATGAGGCTGTGCCAAACCAGTCTCCTACGGAGTATCACAGTCTCCATGAGATAGAAAAAGCACCCAAAAGTCACCTTAAACGTGAGATAGAGCCTGCCGCAGAGGGCGGTCATACGGAAGAACCTGCAAAAGTATATGCCGGAAACTACCGTCCCAAGCCCGGTGACACCGCACCTTATATAAGCAAGGTCGTTGAGCAGACTGAGAAGAAAAACATCTCCTGGAAGGATATCGGCATAAAAGCTGCGGCGATCGTTTGCAGCCTGCTCCTTATCGGCACTATGATACTGAATATGCCTATCCTCAGCGACAGCGACTTCGACAGGAACGTTTCTATCATATATTACTTCAAGAATAAGAAGTTCATGGCTGACGAGGGTCAGATCAATAAGGAAAATGTAAAGCTTGACGTTAATACCGATGCCGTTGAGGACGACTACAACGACGGTCTTGACCTGCCTCAGCTTATCGAGGGTCAGTACAGCATACTGTTCCTGGGCTTCGACGAGGAGGAGTTCAATACCGACGTTATGTGGGTACTGGAATTCGATATCGGAAACCATGCACTCAATATCCTCCAGATACCCCGTGACTGCTGTCTGCCGGACTATACCACCAGCATCA
>CAMOEP010000216.1 GCA_946612185.1 uncultured Ruminococcus sp. | reverse complement strand
CCCTTTTTCCCCTTAGGTTTCCCCCTCTGGACTCTCCCTTCCTGAACCCCTTTTTCCCCCTCTTTTGCCGATTTTTACCGGCATTGTTTTCCTAAAATCCATAGGTCGAAAATTTATGTCCCCTTATTTCCCGGCAGTCTCCTTGTCGTCCACATTTCTACGGCTGACGGCAGCTTTCCTGTATGGCGGAAAGTAACCGCTGTTGCCGTGCATTGCAAGTAAATTTTAATTACAATTTGCAATATAGCGTGATATAATATATATATCGGATAATTTGAAAATCATGTCAATGTCAAGAGAAGAATTGATAGATCAGCTTGAATACGAAGGATTTTCAGCAGAAGAAGCGGAATATGGCGTTTCAGAAGCAGGTTACTAATACTATCACTCCCCGGAAACACACCGGGGAGTACCTATTTTAAAGGCGATACATTAATTACGCATTACGCACTACGAATTACGCATTAATTGAAGCGTAAAACAAACAAATCCCACAAAAAGCCACTGAGCCAGAAATAATTATCGTTATGGATTTAAAAGGCTTGTCGTTTTCAACAGTTTTTCAACCAGATTCAACAGATTTTTCTACCGGAAATATCCGGAATGAACTGTGAGATAGTGAGAGAAATGAAGAAAATGAGAGAGAATCAAAGAGATTTCAGAATATAGATTGAAAAAAATATAGAAAAACCCTTGACAAACCGTCCCCTCTCTGCTATAATAATATCTGCAACTGCCGCAAATCTCGGAAATTCTCCGTGCTTTCGGCGCAAAATATTATTATTACGGAGGAATCATCTATGTCAACTACACTGGCTAAACCCGCTGAAGTAAACCGTACCTGGTATATCCTCGACGCAGAGGGTCAGCCTCTCGGCCGTGTTGCTGCTAAGGCTGCTCACATCCTCAGAGGTAAGCATAAGCCCACCTACACTCCTAACGTAGACTGCGGCGACCACGTTATCATCATCAACTGCGAAAAGGCTATCCTGACTGGTAAGAAGCTTGAGCAGAAGAACTACTACTGGCACACAGGCTGGATCGGCGGTCTGAAGTCTATCTCCTATAAGGACCTTATGGCTAACCAGGCTGACAGAGCTATGACTATCGCAGTTAACGGTATGCTCCCCAACAACAGCCTCGGCAGAGCGCAGATCAAGAGACTCAGAGCTTACAAGGGTGCAGAGCATAACCAGGCTGCTCAGAAGCCCGTTGCTTACACACTTTAATCAGGGAGGTGCTTTAAAATGTACGAATCAAAGGTTAAATACTACTACGGAACAGGCAGAAGAAAGCACTCCGTTGCAAGAGTAAGAATCATGCCCGGTTCAGGTAATGTTACTATCAACGGCAGAACTATCGACGATTACTTCGGTCTTGAGACTCTCAAGCTCATCGTTCGTCAGCCCCTTGCCCTCACAGACAACGCTGATAAGTTCGATATCATCTGCACAGTTGCCGGCGGCGGCGTTACAGGTCAGGCTGGCGCTATCAGACACGGCGTTTCCAGAGCTCTCCTGGAGTTCGATGAGAACCTTCGCCCCACTCTCAAGAAGGCTGGTTTCCTCACTCGTGACCCCAGAATGAAGGAGAGAAAGAAGTACGGTCTCAAAGCCGCTCGTCGTGCTCCTCAGTTCAGCAAGAGATAATTTTATCCCTACTGGGAGTATTCAAAATCACGTATTTACGCTGTTTTGTTCGGTTTGGGTTTGCCTGAGATATGGCGGATTCCGGACGGTAACTAACGGGTAACTAACAAAAAATTAAGGCATTCATCGGTTGATGGATGCCTTATTTGTATAGTAAGGAAGTGATGATATGGGACGAATGATAATGGTAAAATGTGATTGTGGATTTTTCAAAGAGGATTATCTGTATGGTGTAAATATGGCATATCCAAGAGTGAAAAAACATCAGACCGCCCTTGCCAAGTCGGGATACTATGGAAAACAGTGGCAGGAATTACTGAGTAACGATCCCGAATTGCTTGTCAATGCAGAATATCGGTTGTATCAGTGTTCTGGTTGCAATAAGCTTATAAGTGAATATTGTATGGATCTATACAAATCTTCCAGAGAAGACGGGTATTACTATACGCCTGAACCAAATGAAGTTATTTACCAATATAAGCACATCTGTCCTGACTGTAAGAAAAGAATGGTGCATATTCCAATATCACAGAAACATTTCCTTTACGGAGCTGACAATTTCGAGGAGCTTGTTCTCTGTCCTAATTGCGGAAATACAGTAATTGCGAAATTATCAGGTTTTACAGATTAAAGTCAAACCGCTGAGAGATCATTTCCCTCAGCGGTTATTTTTATACCTATATTCTATTAATAGCCTCTAACAACTCCTGCACATTAACGTGCGTATAGACCTTCTCGGTCAGTGACATAGCACCCGAATGACCGACGATTTTCTTTATCAGTTTGTCGATATCGAAAAAGTGAGATATGTTATTATTTAATCAATAAAAGAGAAGCTGAATATGTCAAAAGTACATTTAATCGCTATAAATTTCTGCTATCGAAGTATATATAAATTCAGTATATTAGGCTTTTTCAGAGTTTAAAAGAGTTGTTTTTATAGATTGCAAACAAAAGCTGAGGCAAATGTTTAATAAAATGTGTTTTTAAAAGATAAGAATATCTGAGTATACGGAAAAGCTATGATAAAAAATAGTTTTTTTGTATTTCACAAATATCTTAAGTTCGACTATAATATAAACATCGAACGGGCCCGAACGATTTATGTATAAGTTAGTACTGATTTATTGCACAGATACCATGACTTTTAAAACATTCATTACTGGAGGTAGTATTATGAAAAACTTGAAAAGCAAAGTTGCGTTTATAACAGCAGCTTCATGTCTTGCAGTTTCATTTGTATCATGCGGAAACTCTGATAATTTCGCACCAGACAGCTCAAATTCTAACAGCGCCTCAGCTCCTGACAGCTCATCATCTTCTGACAGCAGTAAAAAAGATGAGAAAACAGATTCTACCGATGTAAAAACCATAAAAATAGGCACAGGAAACAATTACAATCCTGCCTGCTATCTGGACGAAAACGGTAAGCTCGAAGGCTATGATCCGGCTGTATTGAAGGCTATCGACGAGCTTCTCCCACAATATCAGTTTACATATGAGACATTTGATTTTCAGAATGTTGTTCTCGCTCTCGAAAGCGGAAAAATCGACCTTGCTGCCCATCAGTACGAGTGGAATCAGCAGCGTGAAGACAATTATCTATTTGGAGAGGAAGGTTATACCGTTTTCGATATGTATGTATGGCAAATCGGCACAGATGATACTGTTTATAATTCTATTGAGGACTTAGCCGGCAAGACTGTTCATGCTACAGCCGGTGATAACTGTGCATTCTTCCTTGAAAACTGGAACAAGGATAATCCTGATAAAAAGATAAATCTGGATTACACTGTTCCTGCAACAACTGAGGAAACTATAAGCTATTATCTTTCAGGCAAGTGGTCTGTATTTATCGTACCAAAGAAAGATATAGATCTATATAATGATGCATACGCCGGCTGCAACTTCAAGCTTGCTTTTGATGAACCGCTTTATTCTTCCAATACTTACTTTCTCTACCGCAAAAATGATCCTGAGCAGACAGCTCTGAAAGAAGCTGTTGATGGTGCGCTTGCCGAGCTTAAAAAGTCAGGAAAGCTTGGAGAGATATCTACGGAATACTGGGGCGGTGATTATACTGTCAGCAATGCAGCATATGATTTCCACAAGGAATAACAGCGTGTGTCGGGGTATGGCAGAATAGTTAAGGCAACAACGCACAAAGACCGCCTGACGGCTTTGCGGCACATCTGCCCCTCATATTTTCCGGCATCTGCCCCACAATCTCTGTGCAGTGCTGCCTTAAAAGCCATATTGATCTCCTGAACGCTTGATGTAAAATAGGGGTGGTTTATTTGAATATATTTGAATGGGAGCGTTTTACGAGCGCTTTTCCTAAAATATTGCAGAATCTCGATGTTACGCTAAAAATGATAGTACTCGCAGAAATTATCGGGATCATTTTCGGCATACTGATAGCTGTGATAAGACTTCGTAAGATACCTGTACTTAATCAGATATTCAGCGTTTATATATCATTTATGCGTGGTGCGCCCATAATGGTACAGTTGCTTATAGTATTCTATGGGCTTCCTGCTGTTACAAACAGATTGTTTGGTATTGATATAAATAACTGGGAGAAATTTATCTTTGCGGCAATTACTCTTGCACTGAATGAATCCGGGCTGCTCGCAGAAATATTCCGCAGCTCCATTTCTTCTATTCCATCATCACAATATGAAGCTGGTTATTCAGTCGGACTTACATGGTGGCAGACTTTCCGAAGGGTGATCCTTCCACAAGCAATAAGAGTTGCTGTTCCAAGTTACGGTGTTGATCTCGTTCAGCTCATTCAGTCCACATCTCTTGCGTATTATATCGGTGTTATGGATATTATGGGCAGGGCAAAGGCGATAGGTTCGGTAACAAGGCACAATCTTGAACCTTACCTTGTATGTACGGTAATATACGTTGTATTTAGCCTCTTTGTAAAGTTGATATTCCAGTATTTAAGGCAACACCGCACAAAGACCGCCTGACGGCTTTGCAGCGCATATACTT
>CAMOEP010000215.1 GCA_946612185.1 uncultured Ruminococcus sp. | reverse complement strand
AAAATTCATATACAATTAATTATACCATTTCTGCCGCAAATTACAATGAAAAACGGCGATAAACCGAAAAAGCTCCGGGGATTTTGTAGCAATGCACAACTCCCCCGGAGTATATGTCGATTATTTCATCAGAAATGCCAGTTATAGTTCAGCATCTCAGGAGTATAGTCCTTCAGCTTTTCCAGAAGAGGCAGAACGTCCTTCTTAGCACTTTCCAGGTCATGCTCCAGGTAATTGCCGCACTCTACAGCGGTACAGCCGGGAATTTCGCCGTCGAAGTCCGCAATGAACTGATAAGCGCTGCGTACAAGGTCTATAGCCTCCTGACCGGAAACGCTGTCACGGGTCAGCAGATAAAAACCAGTGCGGCAGCCCATAGGTCCCACATAGATTATCTTGTCGCCGATGCTGCTGTTTCTTGCATATGTAGCGAACAGATGCTCGATAGTATGCAGGGACGGATTTGAGACATAAGTGCCGCCATTAGGCTTTACCATACGCACATCATAAGTTACAACATCGCCGTCCACACGGGATATGTACATACCAACGCCGAATTTGGTGTGGTCAACCTGAAAGCTCGCAATTTTTTCCATGATAGTTACTCCTTTATTATAATAGTGCAGCAATATCCTCCGGCAAGGGAGATACCGCTGTAATAGTACCAAGTTTCGGGTCATCGAAAGTAAGCTGACAGCAGTGAAGCGCCTGGCGGCTTATATCAGTCCTGCTGCCGCCATACAGGTCATCGCCTGCAAGAGGGTGACCTATATGTGCCATATGCACTCTTATCTGGTGGGTGCGTCCTGTCTCCAGCCGGAAACGCAGCAGGCTGTACCGGTCATTGCAGGCGATCCGCCGGAAATGGGTCACAGACGGCTGACCGTCCTCCCGGACACATCTGAGGATAACGCTTTCCTGCTGCCTTGCAATAGGGGCGCTTACAGTCCCCTCCTCCGGGGTCACGCCCTCCACCACTGCGGTATAGACCTTCTCGCACCTGCCCTGCAAGATATTTGCAGCGTGGGCATTCTTGGCAATGATGCAAAGACCGGAGGTATCCCGGTCAAGGCGGTTCACAGCCCGGAAAGTAAGTCCCGGACACCGGCTTGCGAAGAAGTTCCCCAGAGTATCGCTGCGGTGCTTTATGGACGGGTGGACAGGCATACCCGGCGGCTTGTCGAAGACGATCACATTCTCGCTCTCGAATGCCACCGGAACGGAAAGCAGCGGATTCGGCTCCAGGAAGCTGTCGTCCTGTGTCTTCAGGACGACTCTGCTGCCGGGCTGCACCAGGTCAACAGTCCGCACATGAGCGCCATTGCAGGTGATGCCGTTTTCCTGCCGTTTCAGCCGTGTCAGCAGCCGCCGTGACACACCACTCTGGCGCATGAGGAATTTCTCCACCGTCACAGGCTCGCAGCCCTCATATATAAATGTAAGTTCAGCCATAGCTTTTTCCTCGCAATACATCTTCTTTCAGGAAAATCCCGGTGCTTACCGCCATAGCCGCCCGGAGTTCCGGGAAAACTATGGGTATTCCCACCACAGTCATTGACGGTGCAAGGTACATGGCGAAAAGTCCGGCGAAGACCCGTTTCCTGCCACGCATAATGCTAAGTGAGCGCCAGACCGCCCCGAACGGAGATATTCCGGGCATCTGCGCCATAAGGAACGGTGAAGCCGCAAGGCTTACCCTTACTGCCGCCCAGAAATACAGGCACAGAGCGCACAGAGCCGCCATATTCCCGGCAATGAAAAGTTCCCGGCTGTCAGCGCCTGAACGGATAAGCGCAGCACCGTACCAGAGACTTACCCCAGCGCCAGCCGCCGGAACAGCCGCCGCCATTATGCACAGCAGTTTCAGGGCGATACTACGCCATATGAAGCCTTTCCGCAGTAGCATATCCTGAAAGGAAAGCCTTCTTCCCTGGCAAAGCCCGTTTATCCACTCTGCGCCGGCGCAGTCCAGGGGTGACACGAACACTATCCGCATTACCATGCACAGTCCTGAGACTACAACTCCCGGCAGATACCGCCCGGTGAAAAGCATTACCGGCGATGTGCTGCCAAACCAGAGAAGCAGTCCGCAGAATGCCGCCTCAGTCATGCGGAAGAACAGTTCTGCCGCCACAGGTATCGAGCAGACAAGTGCCGCCCGTTTTCTCTGTCCTCTTAACTGCTGACGGGAAAACCTCACCAGCTTTCTCAGTTCCATGCCAATACCCCCTTTTTAGAGGAGTATGTGCATTTTAGCCGGGATTATTCGTCGTCCTCACGCTTAGGATACGGACAGTAGCCGAGTATCTCGAAAGCCTGGGAATTTAGCCACATCTGGGTATTGACCATGATCTCAAAGCCCTCGCCCGGTGCAGACTGCAAGTATTTCGGATCATACTTCGGCAGACCGAAGCCCACCAGCAGGTTGGATATGATTCCGGCGTGGGTAACGATAGCGCACCTGCCCAGTTCGCAGTGCATCATGTCATTTATGATGCTGTGTATTGCCTTGAATGTGCGGGCAGTCATTTCCTCCAGGCTCTCTCCCTCCGGAGGACGGGAATCCTTACCGCCTTTCAGCCATGCCTTGTAGTCATCACGCTGCATAAGCTCGGTATAGCTTTTGTTCTCGAAAATTCCCATATTCAGCTCCCTCAGCTCGTCCACCACAACGGTATCGGAGTACGGATAGAGAATATCAGCCGTACCTGTGCATCTGCGCAGGGGCGAGGTATACACCCTGTCAACATAGGGGTATTCCATGTTTTCCTTTTTATCGAGAAGTTCCTGTGCGCCTTTCTCGGAAAGGGGTAGGTCAGTTGAGCCGATGTAAATACCCTTTTCGTTAGCCTCGGTCATACCGTGGCGAATGAGGCAGATCCGGTAGCCTTTCATATTGGCACTCTCCTTGTAAATATATTTTACTGTAATCTGTTCACGGTAATTCCGGCACAGAAAACGACTTATTGTAAGGTTTCGACAAAATTGTACAGATTTATCTGTAATAATTTTTCGGTTTTTGCACTTTACTTATTATACATTTTGTATTATAATAATATTATGTGAACATTATACTCTTAGTATGTATATATTATTATTTTACGGAGGACAAACCTATGAACTCGGATTTCGCCCGCATTATCACTCTCCAGAGAAAGGAGCGCCATATCAGCCAGAAGCAGGCTGCCGCTGACCTGGGTATCTCTCAGGCACTTCTGTCCCACTACGAAAAGGGTATCCGTGAGTGCGGACTTAATTTCCTTGTAAAGATCGCTGACTACTATAACGTTTCCTGCGACTACCTGCTTGGAAGAACTCCCGAACCAGAGGGAAAGACGATCACCATCGAGGATATTCCCGACGATGACGGCAACAACACTCTGAAGATGCCCTCTCCTGAGATAATCAACTTCAACCGCCGCATCATCAACAACTCCATAAGCCTGCTTTTCAGTTTGGCGCAGAAGGCGAACAGCATCACCCTCATCAAGGAGGTATCCTCCTATCTGATGCTGTCAGTATATAAGCTGTTCCGTATTGTTTACAACGCAAACCCTCACAATGACCAGAAGCTGTTCCGCATACCGAAGGTCATCGCCAATGACAGTGCCAATGCGATAATCTCCATGTCCGAGGCGGACATCAAGGCAGCCTCCAGCGGGATCCCCCTTGACGGCAATGACTGCGTAGACAACTTTGACACTCTCTACATAACCACAGCCACACTTCAGAAAGATTACGCACAGTATTCTTCATCACTGCTTAATCTGATAAAGCGCAGTGAGGAAAGCATAGCCCGTACCCGTTCAAAGTACCGCAGCAGTTCTGATGCAAACAGAGGGTATTAATAACTTCCCCGGACAATGTTCCGGGGTTTTTCATACACTTCATTATACCATTTTCATCCCCAATTGTCAAATCCGTACTTTAACCGGCTGCAACAAAAAAGCCATAAAGGAACATTTCGTCCTTTATGGCTTATATTTATTACTTTCTTTTTGCTCTTACTTTTTTACCCGGCTTGGTATCCAGGCACTCAGAAGCACCCATGAACGTAAGACCCAGGCAAAAGTAGGTATTTGCACTCTCTCCGCCTGTGATAGCAGTGATAGCGGCTGCAATGAAAAATATCATGTATGTTATAGTCATCAGGTCTTTTACTGTATTTTCTCTCTTTTCCATGGTAAATTCCTCATCTGTGACTTATTCAAGGTTCAGCTTATTTTTCAGTATATAGGATATAAGGAAGAACATTCCCACATCAGCAAGCAGATAGAAAACTATCTGTGCGAAAACTCTTATGTTGCTGTCATAATCAACACCGTTTACTCTGAGGACTGTTGCAATAGCGCTGCTTATTACCATTGCAAGGACTACGCCCAGTATAGCAACACCGGAAGCAATTGCCTTCTTGCCGCCGTTGATAGCAGCCAGCGACTCAGAAAGGTAGCACAGCAGCAGGATACCTACGAATACGCTTACTGATAAGATGAAGCCTATTATTAACTCGCCGATATTCTGCATGGAGAAATCCTGTACTTCATCAAACACAAAGGTCATCTCGATATACTCCTGGTTCACACCTGCTATCATCAGCAGAATGCAGAAAAGTATCAGCAGGCAGGTGCAAGTATAGCTTATACCGCCCATAATGAGCTTAGCGCC
>CAMOEP010000214.1 GCA_946612185.1 uncultured Ruminococcus sp. | reverse complement strand
TTCCTGAACCCCTTTTTTCCCCACCTTTGCCGATTTTTACCGGCATTGTCTTCCTAAAATCCATAGGTCGAAAATTTATGTCTGCTTCTTTCCCGGCAGTCTCCTTGTCGTCCACATTTCTACGGCAGCCGGCAGCTTTCCTGTATGGCGGAAAATGTTTCACGGAAAGCAAATGCTGTTGCCCTGCTTCTTTTTAATGCGTTTATGAATTACAACCAGTATAAACGCCAGCAAAGTTTACTAAAAAACCGAAGAAAAGTGCTTTACATTTGTAATTAATTGTGGTATAATAAAGTGTAATATATTGTAAAGGTGGTGGGATTATGTCTGCTCTCCCGGAAATTATCGGCGTTTGCCTCTCAACTATGCACAACGAAAACCGCTTCTTCTTCATAGAATCATTCAACCGCATTGCCGTGGAAAATGGTTTCCGGCTCATGATATTCAATTCCTGCACCGATCTCTATGAGCAAAATAACCTCAATAACGACGGCGAAAGCTCAGTTTTCCGCTGTATTCCTTACCATAAGCTCTCCGCTATGGTCATATTTCCAAGCTTTATATACAACCAGGATATTATCCTGGAAGTTGTGGAAAACTGCCGAAGCCGCAATATACCGGTGTTTTCGATAGATACCACCATCCAGGACTGCTATAACTACTCATTCAGCTACGGCGACTGCTTCGAGCAGATGTGCCGCCATGTCATCGGTCACCACGGCGCAAGGCGGGTTTTCCTCATGGCTGGCTTTCAGGACAACTCATTCTCCCAGGAGCGTGTGGAGGCTTTCCGCCGTGTCCTCCGGGAGTTCGGTCTGCCGGACGTGCCGGAGAATATCGGCTACGGCGGATTCTGGTCAGAACCTACAAAAGACGTTCTGTGCCGCTGGTTCGTCAAGGAAAAGCGTGAGATCCCTGACGCTATAATATGTGCCAACGACACTATGGCGATAACTGTCAGCAATTTCCTGCAAAATATGGGCGTTTCCGTGCCGGAAGACTGCATCATTACCGGCTTTGACGGACTGGTGGAGTCAGAGTTCTACGTTCCCAGCATCACCACCTGCCGCCCGGACTACGACGAAATGAGCCAGCTTATAACCGACGCTGTTATTGGACTGAAAAACGGCATAAAACCGCCGGAATCTGCTAAAATTGGTTTCAGCGTGATTTTCTCCCAGTCCTGCGGCTGTCATGAAATTGACACCAGCAACGTTAATCACGCCATTCAGACCGTCCTGAAACGGCTGTTTCTCTCCGGGAAGCGCCAGCAGTTCATGTGCAGCCTACAGTCCACCATGTCGAAAATGTCGGACATCACTGAACTGCCGGGAATACTGATCGACAAATTCGAGTGCCACACCAACGTTTTTGCCCTGAATTACGACGTTTTCACAGCCCCGGCTTTCGGCGCTCACCGCAAGGGCGACAACTCGTTCAGCGACAAGATGCACATACTCTACCAGCGCTATTTCTGGCGAATCATCGAGCCGTGTACTATCGACCGGGCGGACTTTATCCCGTGCCCGGAACTGCTTTTCGAGCGCACTGACCCTATCGTGGTTTGCTGCCTGCACTACATCGACACGGTAATGGGATACTGCGTTTTTCAGCCGGAGATCGACTTCGACGAATTTGAGAAGATATATACTCTTATGAGCGCTCTTGGGGCAGCTATCGGAAGTTTCCACAGCCGCCACCAGATAAAGCTTATGAACAGCAGGTTAATGGACGCAAACGACGAATTACAGCACCTTTCCCTCCACGACTTCCTCACGGGACTGATGAACCGCAGAGGCTTTTACAGCGAAATGGAAGCGGCTATGGAGAAATGTTCCGGGGAGGGTATGAGCGTGGTCATAATCTCCGCTGACCTGGACGGATTGAAGTACATAAACGACAGTTTTGGTCACAGCGAGGGCGATAATGCGATAGTTGCCGTGGGACGGGCTTTGATGAGCAGTTCCCACAATGACGAGGTTTGCGCACGTTTCGGCGGAGATGAATTCAGCGCAGCGGCAATAGTCCGGAGTGCCGATGTTCAGGGATATTACGAGGGATTCCGCAATCGTTTCCAGAAATTTCTGAAAGAGTACGACCAGGAAGCCGGCAAGCCTTACAAAGTGGAGGCGAGCATAGGATTCTGCGCAGAGCCGTTCAGGAAAGGTATGAGCATAGAAAAACTGGTAAACAGCGCTGATAAGCAGATGTACGACGACAAGGTGCGCAGGCGCAAACAGCGGACGAAGTGAGGTGGAGTATGTCATACACAAGCTATTCCGACGACGAAAAAGCCATAGTACGCAGCGGTATCAAGTCTGTCCGGGCAGTCCTTGAGGGGAGTGATACAGCGGCTAAAAGTAGGCTGCTGTTGTGTCTGGATTGGTTCATGGATCCCTATTTCGGTCAGGACATTTCTGCCATAAATGATGAACTTGTTGAGCTGCTTCAGGAGGTTGTGACTTCCGACAACCCTGTCTATGTAAAGGAGCAAGCTATTCAGCTTCTCATGGACTACACCTGGGGACCTTATCCGATACTTGAATCGCACCTTGATACTATAGATGAGGAAATACTGCCGGACGTGAAATACATAATTGCTGAGTACACTCCGGAGAATAAAGCAAAATAACGCCATTTGCCGCCCATTGTGTGAAAACTCTGGGCGGTTATTATTGCACAAATATAAAGTTAAATGAAAAATATTTCTGGATAATCAAACGTTTTCGGTTGATTCTGATGTCATTTTGGCGCACTTATAGAGGGTGTGGTTCTGGTGTTCGGGAAACGGGTGTCAGGGCTGTGTCTGGTTAGAATATGAAAACTGAGTATACCCGGCAAAAAAATGTGCCGGATATGCTCAGCTTTGCTATGCCCATTTTCCGGAATTGTACGCATTTCAGGCGAAAATGTCAAGCTGAGCCAGCTTGACCGCTTCTCACGTTGACGCTCGTTAACTCGCTTACTCTTTTAGAAACGGTACTTTTGCCGTCGCTCAACCATGTTTGCAATGGTACAAAATTCTATCCGGGAAATTCTGTAAAGCTGATGTTTTACAGTTCTACCGGAGAACTATGTACCAGGAAGAATAAGGTTGAGCGCAAGCTGAGCCAGCTTGACCGCCCTCACGATGCCGCTCGTTAACTCGCTTACTCTTTTAGAAACGGTACTTTTGCCGTCGCTCAACCATGTTTGCAATGGTACAAAATGCTATCCGGGAAATTCTGTAAAGCTGATGTTTTACAGTTCTACCGGAGAACTTTGTACCAGTACAAACACGGTTGAGCGACGTACAAAGTACCGTTTCTTTTAAAGTAAGCGAGCGTAAGCAAGCGTCAACGTGGGGGCGGTCAAGCTGGCTCAGCTTGCTCAGCTTGTTTTCACAAAGTTATCATTTAGGTGAAAATATTTACACAAAATCTTTTTCAAAAAATAACATTTGCCCCAAATTACTTTCACAATGCCCCAATATAATATAACCAGAGCTTGAGGAACAGCTCAGATAAATAAAGTAAATCAAATTTCAGAAAAGGAATGTGAATATTATGAGAGAATACAATTTTGATATCGAGGAAATGAACGAGAACAGTACTTCAAACAACGGCGGTTTCAGCACAGACGGCGGCAGCCCCAAGAAACCCAAGAAGCACATCGCTGCTAAGATAGCTGCTTCACTTATGGCTATGGCTTGCGTATCTGCCGGCTCTATCGGTATCTACTCACAGGTCACAAAGAACTCCGCTTCCGAAAAGGCTACAGTTGTCTCCGAGACTGCTGAGACTTCCGACGACAACGATTCTGCCGGCGAGAAACTCAGCGCTGATGCAGCAGGTCTTATCGTTACTGACAAGGCTGACAGCAAGGAGCTTTCCACCGAGGAAGTCGTAGACAAGGTTCTCCCCTCAGTTGTCGGCATCGAGTCTGAGTTCACCGTCACTTCACAGGGCATGGGCGGCTACTTCTTCGGATTCGGCGGCTTCGGCAATCAGCAGCAGCCTTCCACTTCTACCGCAACTGCTACCGGTACAGGCGTTGTCATCACTGATAATGGCTATATCGTTACAAATGCTCACGTTATCTACGACAGCGAGTACGGCGGCGGTCTGGCTGACAGCATTTCCGTCCTCCTGAACGACGATACTACTTATGATGCTGAGGTCATCGGCTACGACACCGACTGCGACCTGGCAGTTCTCAAAATCGACGCAGAGGGACTTACCGCTGCTGAGTTTGGCGACAGCGACTCCCTGAGACTGGGTCAGTCCGTCATCGCTATCGGCAACCCCCTGGGCTTCGAGCTTATGGACACTGTTACAAGCGGCATCGTTTCCGGTCTTGACCGTGACATCACTATCAACGACAAGGCTATGACACTTATCCAGACTGATGCGGCTATAAACTCCGGCAACTCCGGCGGCCCTCTCATCAATAAGTACGGTCAGGTGGTAGGTATCAACTCCTCCAAGATGTCCTCCAGCTACGGCGACGGCGCATCTATCGAGGGAATCGGTTTTGCTATCCCTTCAAACGAGGTTTCCAGAATAGTTGACGATATCATGCAGTACGGCTTCGTTACCGGCAAGCCTCAGCTTGGCATTAGCTGCCAGGACGTTACCGACACTATCGCACAGATGTACAATATGCCTGTAGGCGTTTACGTTACCGCAGTTTC
>CAMOEP010000213.1 GCA_946612185.1 uncultured Ruminococcus sp. | reverse complement strand
CACTGCTCGTTAAGCTTGATACAACCATGAGAATGGCTAAGATGAACGGCGGTAATATGGTAAATACTGTTGTGAATATGTAAGCTATTACTTACAAAAAATTATCCGTCCGGTTTTTCCGGGCGGATTTTTTTGTTGCACTTTCACCCCCTTGTCCGAGTATACTTTATAAAAGGAGGCGGTAGCATGAATGACGCTGAACTGGCTGATATAAAACTAAATGGCGGCGACTGGCAGCGGCATATCTTCGATGAGTACTTCGCCTACGTCAGTACCATTGCCGCCGGGAAACTACGAGGCGCTGCACCGGAGGACGTGGACGAGTGCATCTCCGATATCTTTGCAGACGTTTTCCGCTATCTGGCGGACAGTTCCCGGTCAGTCTCCGGCGACCTGAAAGGTATTATAGCAACTATCGCAAACCGCAGGGCTATCGACCGGAAACGAAGTCTTTCCGCTAAGAAGAACCAGTTTTATGCCGTTTCCGGGGAGGAACTGCCGGAAATACCCTCCGGCGAGGATATCCCCACGGATATGGAGTACCGCCAGCAGAAAAGCCGGCTGCTTGAAGCGGTGAGGGCGCTGGGCAAGCCGGATTCTGACATGATACTGCTGAAATACTACTACTGCCGCACTTCCACAGAGATAGGGCAGATACTTGGTATGTCGCCTGCCGCCGTGAGAATGAGATGCAGCAGAGCGCTGAAAAAGCTAAAAGATATACTCGAAAAGGAGTGATACTATGAAACTTGAATTCAACGACGACGAGATGCTTGACCTTTCCAACGAACTTGATACCGCATCGGAAAGCCACAAGGAACGTATCTACAAAAGCGCCCTCCGGAAAGCCGCTGACGCTTCTACGGATAACCTCTCCACGGAAGTAAGCGGCGTTGAACCCTACCAAAGCGGCGGCTGGAAGCGTGTTCTGGCACTGGCTGCCTGCGTGGTGCTTATCGGGGGAGGAGTTATCGGTTCGGGTTACTTGATTTCCCGGAACAGTCAGATAAGCGGTACTGGCGAGGATATGACCGATACCGTAGAAACCACCACCCCGGAAGAAAATCCCACCGAAACTGAACCTGAAACTGCTATTCTCCGGAATACTCCGCCTTTCGGTGACATATCCGGAATGGATTACTCCCTGCCGGAAGTGTTCGGCTACGGTTCAGTTCTTCCGGCGGAGACAGTGAACGCAATTGCGGACTATTTCAGTACACTTGAATGGACGGAGACTGACATTTCCGGCTATAGTACCCAGGAGTGCTACTCCTCACAAGCTTTCAAATTTATCCCGGCTGAAAATGAGGGCATCACCATTGGTATCTTTGCCCTGGACTTCCTCTCCGTCTATGACAGCGCCACCGGTCAGGTCAAAAGCTACAGCATCAACTACAAGGCGATGCGTGACGACCTTGATGCAATTATCGGCGCTGACCCGGCAGTTTCCCCCACCGAATACGATATGGACAGCAAGCAGGACATTTGCTTCAAGATGCTCAATACCCCGGACTACCTCAGCCAGGTAAGCGGTAAAATGCAGGTAATTACAAAAAATGACCTGGGCTACGACTGCTTCGATACGGAGTTCGCTGTGGATATCGACACCGGACGGTCACGGTCAGTAAGGAGGGATTACTTGACATTCGACCAGTCTACCGCCGAGGAAATTATCCAGACCGGCGACCTGAGTTCACTTCAGCTCAGATCAATGGCGAATTCCTTCTCCGACGGTCATATCTGCGTTGAGGACAATGGTACAGACCTTCCCTCTGTCCATTCAGCCAACCGCCGCAGCGTATACCCTGCCTTTCCCGACGAGGAGCGCCATGCCTATGACGAAAACGGCGTTGATATATGGCGTTACCGCAGCGATTGCATCAACTGCATCGACGCTAAGGATTCCCTCCAGTTCCAGGAACTTGTTTTCTCGGCGCTTTACGACACCGATAACTGGGAAGTCACAGAGGATACAGTCTACCTGGGACGTGACTGCATCTGCATCGACGGCAGCAATCAGCGCTACCCGGACTTCAAGATGCTGGTTGACCTGGAAACTGGCATAATCCTCAGCTTTGCTTCTTACGATTTCGACGGCGCTCCCGACATGGCGATAAATGTTACCGATATAGCTTTCGGTGATGATGCTGACGCTCCGGTGATTCCTACTTTCAGCACTGATGCGCTGAGAGAGTGGATAGACAGTTCCCAGTATTTTGTATATGATTTAACTGATTGAAAAATCAAGGGGCAGCCGCTTGTGACTGCCCTTTGCCCTTGCGAATTTTAAGTTTACTCACTTTACATATTATTATAAAGTTCACATTTTCGATGTTTCCAGAATCATTGACAAATCCCTGAGATTATTGTACACTAATATTGTAGGAAACCGCTGTAATTCCGGATTTTAAGCGGTATGATCGTGAAGCGCCTGACCGGAAGGTACTGCACTGACTTCTGGTATGGCTATGAGAGGAGAAATAGCATGAAAATTCCAAATGACCCCGTGATTCTGCTTAGCTTTATCAATACCAAACTGCGTGACGACTACCCGGACATTGATGAGCTTTGCAGCAGCCTTTGCATCAACAGAGAGGAACTTGAAAGCAAACTGGCGCAGATCGGTTACTCTTACGACAAGGAAAACAATCGTTTCAAGTGACGCAAAGCGTCAGAAATGGGAGGGAAACATGAACAAACTTTTTCGCCATGCAGCTGCCGGATTATCCGCTGCTGTGCTTGCTGTGAGTTTTTCCGCAAGCTGTCTGACATCATGGGCTGAGGACTTAGCCGATCCTGACACACTTACCACTATTTCGCTGGTTCTGGGCGAGGATGACAACTACTTTTTCGCTAAGGATACCCCCGGCGAGTATGAGACAATAACCGTTGATACTTCTCAGACAAACTTGTTTTATATGCCTAAGGGATATGTCATGAAAGAGGGATACATTTTCTACGGCTGGACTTTTGACGGCGTTCGTGGCTATTCATCAAATTCCGTTGTGCAGTTTGACAAATCTATCCGCAATATCGAGATAAAGCCGGTTCTTGTGTCAACTGAATATGATGAGCGTGTAAACGTATCATTCGACTTTGGCAAGGAAATTGAACTTCCAGAGGATTTCCCTGAGCCTTATACCGCTAAGATAGGTACATTCGTATCACCCTATAAGTTCAAGATCGAGGACGGCAACGCCTTTACCTCAACTTATACCTTTGACGGAAATGTCTACTCCGGCAACGACTACCTTATCGTGCCGGATCACGACGTAACTTTTGAGGCGGTATGGAGACATAACATAAACCTCACATTCTGTGCCGGCGATGTTGACCGTCTTACCGGCGGCGATACTTTCGTTACCACCGGCGCAGAGGGTACAAGTACCGAACTTAGTGCCGCTGACCGTTTCGGAAGAATTGGCTACGATATAATCGGCTGGACAAGCGACTACGACGGCGAGACTTATCTCCCCGGTCAGACTGTATCAAACCTGCCCGGCGTGGATGTCACATATACCGCTGTCTGGTCACCCAAGAAGTACAGCGTTGTATTCAATCAGGGTACAGGCAAGGTAGCTGATAATATAAAAGTTCCCGGCTACACCGATACAACTATCGTATGCCCTGAGCCTACCATAACTAAGGAGGGCAAGTACTTCGCAGGCTGGAAAAACGCATCCACAGGCGATATCTACCAGCCCGGTGACGAGTACTTCATCTACGGCGTAGCGCCTGGTCTGGGTATCGCATTTACACCGGTATGGTCTGACACACCGGTGGAGACTACCAGCAAGAAGCCGGTTTTTGGCGATGCTGACCTGAACGGTGAGATAACTGTTTCAGATATAGTTATTATCCTCCAGTACTCTGCAAATAAGGAAAAGTACCCTCTGGACGCTGAAGCCCTGAGAAACTCCGATGTTAACTTCGATACCGTCGTTGATGCTAAGGACGCAGGGATCGTTCAGCTTATCGAGGCAGGTATCCTCGGCAATACTGAGGAGGATCTTATCCAGCCTTCTGGCAACTGAAAACTGATAGCATAAAATATTCCCCCTGACAGGGTTTACGGAAATCAGGTGATTCCGTTCCCTGTCAGGGGGATTTTTATATTATGGTTCTAATATCTTTTGTACTGGGTCATTTTTCTGTAACATCGCAAAGGTCAACCATAGGGGACTTGTAGAAGTTGTCCGTTTCATATCCATTGTTGATAGGCTGAGCGCTGAGGTAGAGGTTTCCTACGCTGTCGGCATCAATGGAGAATATCAGTTCCACATGGGCGGACTCGCCTGGCTGGAGAATGAGGTTATTATTTGAGTGGTTACTGTCGCACCAGAATGAGAACATATTGCCACGGTCGGGGGAAAGGCTTGGAGTGTCGATTATATCGTCAGCGTCCTCATAGGGAACTATCTCGGTGGGGTAGAGTGTGCCGTCGATGCGGGTGTACAGGTCAGGGTTTACGCAGATGTTGCTTTCGATGTCGGTGATGTTGGTGTAGGTAAGTTCCAGGACGAGCAGACGCTTTTCAACAGTCTCGGTGTGGATAACCTCGTCCAGTGAGTCTCTGCCGTTACCGAATGTCAGCCAGTCACGCTGTACAGGCAGAAGTTTGCCGTTTTCGTCAATGACATCATATATCATCTGGTCACGCCCGTATTCGATGTTCAGACCGTCGAAATTGTCG
>CAMOEP010000212.1 GCA_946612185.1 uncultured Ruminococcus sp. | reverse complement strand
AATTCCCTCTTGGCTTGGTCGATTTTTTATAACCTCCCTGTTTGGACATTCCCGCGTAATACTTTCTCTTGACAAGAGGGATTTTTTATGCTATACTGTGTATAGTGTATATATACAATTTGGAGGTATCTATGGATATCATATTAAAAAACTCATCTGATGACCCTATCTATCAGCAGATAATCGACCAGATAAAAGCCCAGATAATCAGCGGAAAAATTACCGCCGGCGACGCTCTGCCCTCTATGCGCAGTCTCGCCGCTCAGCTTCGCATAAGCGTTATCACCACAAAACGTGCTTACGAGGAACTCGAACGTGAGGGCTATATCGAGAACTTCTTAGGCAAGGGCTGCTTCGTCAAAAAACAAAATACCGATTTTCTGCGTGAGGAATCCGTTCGCCAGACTGAGGAACTGCTCGCCCAGATCTGCAAAAAAGCCCGTCTTTGCGGTCTTACCGCTGACGACCTGAAAGAAATGGTCGATATTCTTTATTCGGAGGGAAATGAAAATGACTGATTATGAAAACGCTATCGAAATCAAGGGGCTGACCAAAAAGTATGACGGCTTCACCCTTGACAACATCAGCTTCAATGTTCCGAAAGGCTCTATCATGGGTTTCATCGGACAGAACGGCGCTGGCAAGACCACCACTATCCGCAGTCTGCTGAATATCATCGCTATAGACGACGGTTCGATAAATATGCTGGGACTTGACCATATCAAGGACGAGTACGCTATCAAGGAGCGTATCGCCGTTGTTTTCGATGAACTGCCATTCCACGACTCCTTCACCGCCTTGGCACTGTCGAAAATGTTCGCTGGTATCTATCAGTCCTGGAATAAGGAACAGTTCTTCGGACTTTGCGAGCGGTTTGGTCTGCCGATGAAGAAGAAGCTTTCCAAGTTCTCAAAGGGCATGAAGATGAAAATGCAGATCGCCGCTGCACTTTCCCACAACGCTGAACTTCTCATCATGGACGAGGCTACTACCGGTCTTGACCCGGTGGTACGAAACGAGATCCTCGACATTTTCCGGGAGTATCTCATGGAAGGCGACCGCTCCATTCTCATGTCCTCCCACATCACCAGCGACCTGGAAAAAATCGCAGACAGCGTTACATTCATCGACAAGGGAAAGGTACTCCTCAGCGGCTACAAGGACGATATCCTCGACACTCACGGCGTTATCAAGTGTACCCGTGAGGACTACGCTGAGATAGACCCGGCTGACATTGTAAGCACACGGCTCAGCGACTTCGGTGCGGAGGCAATGACCGCCGACCGGCAGAAAGCTGCACAGAAGTACTCCGGCGCTGTTATCGAAAAAACTACTCTGGAGGAGATCATGCTGTTCTACGTTAACCGGGAGAAAAAGGAGTGGTCATAATGAAAAACAAACCGTTTTCAGGGCTTCTGTACCGGGAGTATTTCCTGATCCGAAAGAGCTATGTGTCCTGCTTTGTATCACTGTTTATCATATCCCTGCTCAGCTTACTTGCGCTGCTGAGTATGAAGTACGGCAACCTTGCCCTGCTGCTGAGCGATGACCCGGACATTAAGCTGATAGACAATGAATTATTATCAGATGCCTTTCGTTTTGAGATAGTCACCATGATAAAGTTCATGCCTATGATAATGGCTGCGGCATTCTGTTATTGTCCGTCTGAAGTGGCTGGCAAAGACGTTCTTAACAAATGGGACAGGTTCGTGCATTGTACTCCTGTGAAACCGGCGGAATTTGCGGCAGTAAAGGCGCTGTCAACTTTCATCGGTATGGCTGTATCACTGGGCTTGTCAGTGCTGCTTATGTATTCATTCCAGTCCGCACTGGGAGAGCGCTTCACATACGGCGATTTTTCGATCATCGTGGTAACAGTCGCTTTCATGTACATTTACAGCATACTGTCACAGATACTCACAATCATACTCCGGAACGCTGCTAATGGAACGCTTGCTGCTACGTTGGTGTTGTTCATTCCTGCAATGATATTCTTCGGCATTTTCGGTGTCAAACTGCATGAGATCAACGGCATTGAACCAGGTGAATCAATTGGCTTGAATGTTCTGATGGCACCAGTTACGGAAAAAGTCCAGAAGATTTGCCCTGTTGTGCTGGTCGTACTGGCTTTAATGCTGGCAGTACAGTTCGTGTCGCTGTATCTGCTGTACAAAAGGAGGGAGAAGTAATGGGCGGACTGATCTACAGGAATTTCTATACCAACATCAGCTCTTTCCGGCTGTCTGTCATAGTCTCAGCCATTTGCTGTGCATCTTTTGTATTCTACAGCTTTACTATCAGAAGCGATGCGGAGAACCAATCTTATTTACTTTACATCATAGCTTTTTTGCTATACTACTTCTGCTTCATGCTTTCAGGTCTGACCTCAACCATGGTTTTCCAGACGGACGAGAACAAGACTGCAAGCGCCTTTGCCATATCACTTCCCCATGGCGGAAAGGGGCATATCCAGTCGAAGTACTGGTATCTGCTCATAATACTACTTACCACTCTTTTCATCACCTTCATTTCAGATACCATATCATTCCTCATTCTCGGCGGAAAGTTCTCCGCTTTATTAGTGCTGTTATTGCTGTTCTCCGGCAGACTCCTCATGTTCGCCATTGAGATACCGTTCATGGTGCGCTTCGGCGCTATGAAAGGCATCAAGATAAAGGGCATCATTGTGTCGGTCATTCTCCTCCTTGTTATCACCTACTTAATGTTCGGGGATATTTCGTGGCTTTTGTACTCCGATGACCCGGCGAAAGCGCTTATTAACTGGCTGAAAAACGGTGACATCATCTTCGCTCTGTCGCTGCTGCCGCCTTTCAGCATCTTTGCCTACTGGCTTTCCTGCAAGATCTCCGTGAAGCTGTTCAGAGAAGGGGCGGAGAACTATGAGCAATGAGAAAAGGCTTACCATAAAACGGCTCGCCATATTCCTGGTCATTTCATTTCTGCCATTCGTGATACTGATACCGCTGCTCTGGAACGTGTACGGTGAGCCGCTGTATGCCGGGGAAAATGAACAGCTTGCCGCCATAGCTTATGTTGTGGGCGTGTTCGGAATGATGATACCCGCCGCTGCTGTCCTCATCACGAGACTTGCAACAAAAGAGGAATTTGAGAAGTCATACCTGGGTGCATATTTCAAGGGAAAATCCGGGTACTGGGCGGCTTCTGTAATTGTTCCGGTGCTGGAAAGTATCACCGGACTTCTTATGATATGGGCTTTTTTCATAAGTGGTACGTCACTTCATGATGCATATCCCAACATTAATCCCCAGACTATAGGTGAATTCATATTGCAGCTTTCGTCGTCCGTCATTATCTTCTTTCCGGCTTTCGGTGAGGAATGGGGTTGGCGTGGTTACATGATGCCAAAACTTCTGAAACTAATGCCGAAAACGGCAGCAATAGTTGTCGGCGGCATCATCTGGGGACTCTGGCACGCTCCCCTTACCGTCGCCGGACACAATTTCGGTACAGACTACCCCGGATACCCATTTACAGGTATCGGGATAATGTGCCTGGAATGTGTGCTGATGAACTGCTTCCTTACCCTCGTTACTGAAAAGACACGCTCGATATATCCGGCGGCTTTCTTTCATATGATACACAATAACCTGAACCCCACCATTCTGATTTTGGTTTTCGCAAGTGCAGATACCATACAGCGGATAAATGAGATGAGTTTACCCGAAAAACTCCTCACAACTTCTGGCGGTACGATAGTTACCGCAGTCATTTCGTTCATTTTGTTTCTGAGAATGGATAAGCCGCAAAAGTCCGCCTGAATCGGCACAAATTCGCAGGTTCTTACGGCGTATCCTCATAAAAAAGCGCCCCTGAACGTTTCAAAACGCTCAGGGGCATTGTGTTTTATTTTGCTTACTGTTCAGCCGGGAACTTTTCGATAACTCCTGCGTCAAACTGCTGGATAAGGAAAGCGTCATTTGTATTTATAACGCCATTGCCGTCAACGTCAGCGTTGATGATGCCCTTATCGCCCAGAGGGTACTTCTCCTTATTTGCGGAGTACTGGAGTACTGCAACGATATCTGCAACTGAAACGTCGCCGCTTTCGTCAGCGTCGCCAAGCACCTTCTTGACAGCCTCCTCTGTAGCAGTTGTGGTGGTAGTTTCGGGCTGGGTTGTGGTAGTAGTTTCTTCAGTGGTTGTGGTAGTGGTAGTTGTGGTGGTAGTAGTAGTGGTAGTTGTTGTGGTTGTGGTAGTCTCAACGGGCTTTGCCTCGATAGCAGGCTCTAAGATGAACTTCTGACCGTCACCGCCCCAGAATTCCCACTGGTTGATGTTTGCGCCGTTATCCTTGCTTATTTCGTAAACGTCCACACATCTTGCGTTGCCGGAAGCAAGTGTCAGGAGTGAGTATGTGCCGTCCTTATTGCATCTTATGCTGAACTTCTGGGAATCGTCGCCCTTGAAGTCAGTAACGATGATATTTGCGCCGTCCTCAGACGCACCATTTTCAACGGTGAGAGCCTTGCCATTTGCGTCCTGGACTATGTAGTTTCCGTCAGTCATTCTGGTGATGTTCCAGGTCTGAGTGTTGCTCTGTACTGCGTTGCCGCTGTTATCGGAAACGTAAAGGGCGCTGTTGAGGTTCTTGATAGTATAGTAACCGCTTGTAACTGTCGGGCGGACGGGAGTAATGCTCCAAAGCTGGCAGGCG
>CAMOEP010000211.1 GCA_946612185.1 uncultured Ruminococcus sp. | reverse complement strand
ATAGTATTATACTTCAAAAAAGAAAATCTGTCAAGGGGGGAGTGAAATTTTTTTGTTCAGGTGGAAAATTTCAGAAATATTGACCAATGGGGAGGGATTTCCGGCAGGTAGTTTTTCAACACAATGATGATTTTGTTGATTTTTCTGTTGAAAATTCCGCCGCCGAATTCTGAACATTTCCCCTGACAGCTTTTCCGGGGAGCATATCGCCGCAGAAGCCGGAAAAACCGCTTTTCGACAGATTCCACCCGGAATATACCAACAGCGCCAGAATTTTCCACCATTTTCTCAAACAGCTATAGTTGAAAAGTTGAACTGTATGGTGGAAAAGTCATCTCAGGCGGCTTTTAACAGTATTTTCAACAATGATTTTTCCTATATAAATCCACAATACTCACATTTTTTGAACCATATATCAACCGTAAAACGTGGATTCAACAGGGTTTTCAACAGAGTGTCAAAAACTGTGTGGAAACTTTGGTTGTTTTTTTACTCCTTTGTCACGGCTTTGCCCTTGCTTTTTCAACAATTATATGTTATAATGATACTATATTATTATAGGAGAGTATCGTTTTTTCCCGGTAGTTCCCCCCAGTCTGCCTTTTCAACTCTCCTTCGCCTGCTATTGTTTAAAACTTATGGCACTCCCCCTGCTTTTCACCATATTTTTAAACAGCAAAAATAACTACGGAGGTAAAATATGAACTCATTTGAGGAAGTTTTCGCAAAAGTAAAAAAATACTGCATCGACAGCGGCAAGATTCTTGAAACGGGTATCCAGACCTGGATAGACCCTATGACACCTGTTGCCCTGAACGGCTCTGATGCCGTTTTCCGTGTTATCACCAATTTCCAGAAAAGTATAATCATGGACAACTACGCTTCTATCCTCAGTGAAGCTTTCCTTGAGGTAAGCGGTCTGAAGCTGAATATCGTCATTGAAGTCGAGGCTGACGATACTAACCCGGCAAATAACCCCACTGACGCTGAACTGGACAAGAAAAACGAGGAGCTGGAGCAGACATTCAAGTTCGCAAACTACGACTATACTTTCGATACCTTCATCGAAGGCCCTTCAAACTCCTTTGCCTTAGCTTGCAGTAAGTCAGTCGCCAAGAACTGCGGCGAAAAGGAAGTAGCCGGCTATAATCCGCTGTTTATCTACGGCCCGTCCGGTATGGGCAAGACCCACCTCATCACCGCTATCGCCAAGGAAGTAAAGAAGAACCACCCGGATTTCAATATCGTCTACGTTACCAGTGAGACTTTCGGAAATGACCTTATCCAGGCTCTTAAAAACAAGCTTATCACCGACTTCCACGAGAAATACCGCAACGCTGACCTGCTCCTTATCGACGATGTACAGTTCTTCGCCGGAAAAGAGAGTATGCAGGAGGAGTTCTTCCACACCTTCTACCAGCTCCACCAGGAGGGCAAGCAGATCGTCATCACCTCTGACCGCCCCCCGAAGGAACTCATCACACTGGAAGCCCGTCTGACTACACGTTTTGAGGGCGGTCTTATTGCCGATATTTCCGCACCTGACTATGAGACAAGACTGGCTATCATCAACCGCAAGAGCGAGCTTCTGAACCTGAAAATGCCTGCTGAGGTATCTGAATTCATGGCTAACCGCCTTAAATCCAATATCCGTCAGCTTGAAGGCGCTGTTAAGAAGCTGAAGGCACTCAATCACCTTGCCGGAAGCCCTATCACTATATCTATGGCTCAGAGCGTCATCAGGGAAGTTCTCACCGATGAGCAGCCTATACCGATAACTGTCGAGAAAATAATTTCCGAAGTATCTACAGTATACGGCGTATCCCCTGACGATCTGCGCTCCACAAAGCGTTCACAGCAGATAGCTACTGCCCGTAAGGTGGCTATATACGTTGTAAGAGAGATCACTCAGATGCCCCTGGCTTCTATCGGCTCAGAGTTCGGCGGACGTGACCACTCCACTATCGTATACTCCGTAAACAGCATACAGGCAGCTATCCAGAAGGACGCTAACCTCTCAAACCTCATCAACGATATCATCAAGAACATAAAGGACAAGAGCAAGGTCTGATCCGCTGACATTTATCCAACAGCTTTTCCCGGTGGAAATTGTTTGGATAACTCTTTTCAACCATGTTTTCAACACATTGTTAAAAACTATGTTCATAACATCTTGTCCCTGGATAACTGCGCAGTATAGGGCTTGTATACAGTCAGTATCACATTATCTGCCAGCCTTGTCCACAGTATGAACTTTCAACACTTGCACAAGCGGTGGAAAATAAACACTCGTCCGGAAGGGAGAACTACCCATTCCACGAAACTGTCCACTTTTTCTTCACTTCAACTCCACCGGACTCAACAAATTAAACTTTGTTTTTCCCGCTTTCCAGACATTCCACAAACTGCAACTAATCAAAAACATTGCGTTGTGGAGGTATATTCTGCGTCTTTTCGCCGGATACACCTGCTCCAAACTTTTCCACAGACCCTACTACAACTACAAACAAGTTTAAACTTATCTTTGTTTAAAACTATTCTTTACTTATCTTTATCTTTTCATTACTTTTTCTTATCTTCTCTTATCATAAGAAAAACTTATAAATCGTTTGTCCGAAAGGATTTGCCGGACAATGCCAGAAGTTATATGCTTCATTGTTCCAAAACGACAATTATTTCATCTCTATGGAGGTATAATATATAATGAGATTCGTATGCAGCAAGAATGAACTCAGCGAGGCTATCAGCAATGTTTCAAGGGCTGTACCTCAGAAGTCCACTACTATACAGGCACTTGAGGGCATAAAAGTGTCAGTTTCACAGAACAGGCTGGAGCTTACCGGATATAACATGGAAATGGGTATCCGCACCTCCATTACTGCCGCTTCCCAGGACTGCGGTGAGTTCGTGGCAAATACAAGGCTCTTTAACGAGTTCACAAGAAGAATGTCCGGAGATGAGATAATCTTCGAGATAGACGACAATAACGTGGCTAATCTTTCAAGTGCGGCTACAGAGTGCAGCTTCTCAGTAATGAACGCTGATGAGTACCCTGACCTGCCGGACGTTGACAGGAAAAACGGCTTTACCGTCAAGCAGTCTGTACTCAGGTCTATGATAAATATGACCAGCTACGCCGCTTCCACCAACGAGAGCAAGCCTGTATTCACCGGCGAGCTTTTCGATATCGCTGAGGGTAAGTTCAACCTGGTCGCTATAGACGGCTTCCGTCTGGCTATCAGATGCGAGGAGACTGATACTCAGGAGAAGATAAACTTCATCGTTCCCAAGAAGGCGCTCCAGGAAGTATCCACTCTTATCAGGGACGACGCTGAAAGCGAGTGTACCATATACGCAAACGACCGCCATATCATCTTCGACATCGGCGGAACTTTCGTCATCTCACGTCTGCTGGAAGGCGCTTTCCATAACTATAAGTCATCTATCCCCAAGGACTTCAAGACAGAGGTCATCGTAGATAAGAGAGAATTCATAAGCTCTATGGAAAGATGCTCACTTATCATCGACGACAAGAACAAATCACCTATTCGCTGCGAGATCGGCTCAGGTGTTATGAAGATCTCCAGCAAGACAGCTATCGGTAAGGTAAATGACGCTTTCACTGCCGACATTTCCGGCGAGGCTGTTACTATCGGTTTTAACAATAAACTTATGCTCGAAGCACTCAAGGCTGCTGAGGGTGACAAGGTAAGACTGCGCTTCAGCGGAGCAATGAAGGTCATCGAAATGCTCCCCCTGGAAGGCGAAAGCTATATCTTCCTTATCATGCCTATACAGCTCAGATAACGCTTCTTTCTGCTGAAAGGTGGGTAAACTATGGCACAGATCAAGATAACAACAGAATTCATCAAACTTGACGCTTTGCTGAAATTTTCCGGTCTTGCAGATACCGGCGGAGGCGCAAAGGTGCTTATCCAGGAGGGTAAGGTACTTGTGAACGGCGAGGTGTGTACTATGAGGGGCAGGAAGATACGCCCCGGTGATACCGTCACTATAATCGGCGGAGAAGGAGTTACTGTAGTTTGATAATCACCTATGCCGAGATAGACGGCTTCAGAAACCTTAAAGGTATCTCTTTCAAGCCGGATATGAAGTATAATATCATCGTGGGCGCTAATGCACAGGGTAAGACCAATCTGCTGGAGGCTATGTGGATACTCTCCGGCTGCCGCAGCTTCCGTGGCTCTAAGGAGAAGGACTATATCGCCCTGGGCGGCGACAGAATGTCCTCACGGATAAAACTCCGTGACAGCGTGAGAGAACAGAAGATAGAGTATACCATGTTCAGAAGCGCAGGCACTCCAAAACAGATACTCCTGAACGGCGTTTCCCATAAGGGTACCCGTGCCCTTTTCGATGTGTTCAAGTGCATTGCCTTTATACCCGATGATGTGGACATTATCAAAGGCGCTCCCGAAAAACGCCGGAGTTTCATAGATATGGCGGCTTCTCAGCTAAACCCCGCTTTCGTCGTCCATATCAGCAAAAGCAACACCATCATGAACCACCGTAACGCCCTGCTTAAAAGCATATCCCAGGGCGGGCCGGGTTCTGAGGTACTGGAGATATGGGACAGGCAGGCTGCCCATGAGGGGGCTGTCATATCCTATATGCGCCATGACTACGTTTCCAGGATAAACGAGATATGCCGTGAACTTTATCAGACTATATCCGGCGGAAGCGAAGT
>CAMOEP010000210.1 GCA_946612185.1 uncultured Ruminococcus sp. | reverse complement strand
GAAATATCGCCGGCGAAGCAGCAGTCCTTGCTGAGGGCGATGCGGCTGACAGAACTGATATAATCTTCCTGGAAAAACTGCCCCTTTTCTTCAAGTAAACTGATATGGAAATAAGGAAAGTGGAAGGTGACAAGAAGCAGTACCTTGATCTGCTCCTTTTAGCCGATGAACAGGAAGATATGATAGACCGCTACCTTGAAAGAGGAACGATGTATATTCTTTGCGACGACGGTGTAAAAGCTGAATGTGTGGTAACTGATGAGGGCAACGGAGTGCTTGAACTGAAGAACCTCGCTGTTTACCCGGAATTTCAGAGAAAAGGATACGGAAAGAAGATGCTGCTTTTCCTTGAGGAGTTCTACAGCGGCTTATTCGATACCCTGATCGTCGGAACGGGCGACAGTCCACTTACTATACCTTTTTACGAAAAATGCAGATTCGCTCGCAGCCATGTTGTCAAGAATTACTTCATCGACAACTACGACCACCCCATATACGAGGGCGGCGTACAGCTTGTGGATATGATATATCTGGATATGCCGCTATAAGGGAGAAAAAATAATATGAAGCGAAAAATGATCGGTGCGGCAGCAGCATATATGTCGGGATTATTTTTCGCTTCATTCTTTATAAGTCCAGGCGGACTTTGTATGCTGCTTGCCGCAGTTATCGGGCTTTCTCTGGCGATAAAGAAACGGCTGATAAGTTCCGGTGACATTATCATGCTTGCGGTGGCGTTCACAATTGCCGTGGGAGTTATCACCTTCGTGGATAACCGCAGCAGTCAGAAAGTGAAACAGCTTTCAGGGGCAGAGTGCGGCTTTTCCGGCGAAATTACTGACATTTCACGATATAGCGGAAAGTACGCCTCATACGTTCTGAAAGGCAGGGCAGAGGGCGTGAATGTGAAAGTCAGCTTCTACACCTCTGACCTCCATGGGTCTTACGGCGATATCATCACAATTGATAGCTGTACTCTCAAACCGCCGGAAAACAGCGCCGTTTTCAATTATGTCAACTGGCAGAAGTCCCGGCACATATTCCTTGAAATTACCAGCGCAAAGGGAATCACACTTGAACGCCGGTGCGCACGTCCACTGAAAAATGCTCTTGCTGACCTGCGTGATAAAACCTCTCAGCGGTTCTGCGATACCCTGGGAACGGAAGCAGGCGGATTCCTCAGCGGAATGGTTTTCGGCAAAAAGGGCGGCATCGACGACAGCGACCGCCTAAGCCTGTATCGGAGCGGAATAGGGCATATCCTGGCGGTTTCCGGGCTTCATGTGTCGATAGTCGCCGGACTTCTCATGTGGATAATGCGCATCGCCGGGGCTGGCAGGACAGTGAGCTTTTTGGCGGCTGATCTGCTTATGCTAATGCTCATAGCGCTGGCAAATTACCCGGTTTCGGCGCTGAGAGCGGCAATCATGATGAACCTCATCTTTGGCGCATGGCTTTTCCGGCGAATACCTGACAGGCTTACTTCACTTGCGGCGGCAGCGCTTATCATCTGCCTGTGTGATCCATATGCGGTGTATAATGCCGGGTTTATGCTTTCGCTTTCCGGAACGTTCGGCATTGCGGTCTTTGCGCCGTTCATGGCGGGAAACATCGAAAACCGCATACTTTCCGCACTTGCTGTGGGCTTCTGGACAATGCTGGCGGTAATGCCGGTGAGCATACTTTACTTCAGTGAAGTCTCGATAATCTCACCACTGACAAATATCCTGCTCGTCCCTATGTGTACTGCAGCGATGTGCGCAGGACTTGTCTCCATGCTGTCTATGGGGTATCTGGACGCAGTTCTGTACCCGGCAGGTCTGCTGATAAGGGCGGTATTGAAAATTACGGAAAAGCTGTCGGAGCGGCAAGTTTTCATCACCGGCTTCGACAGTAAATTAAGGCTCACGGCGGTCTGCCTGGGCGGAGCAGTGGTATTGGTATACCTTTTTACCAAAAGCCGCAAAGCCGTATTTTGTACCATTACTGCCGCAGCCATAGCCTTCTGCACCTGTTCACAAATGCACATGATACGGATTCGCAGGGACTTTTCCGTGGCAGTTACCGGTGATGAAAGAAAGTGTGCGGCGGTCATGATCTGCGGAAACTCCACAATCGTTGCTGACCTTTCCGGAAACCGCAAGGCTGCGGATTTTGCGGCGGATCATCTTGCTCAGGCAGGAATCACTGATGTGGATATGGTGATACTGACCAGAAACGTGAACTCGCAGCTTGCGGTATATAAACAGGCGTTTTCCGGTATCCGGACGGGTATTTGGGTAGAATACGGCTTTGTTTCCGGGAAAACTTTCAAGTCCGGGAACATAAGTGTCACTGTTTCAGACAGCGAACTCACCGTTTCCTGCGGCGGTGAGGAGATCACGTTCACTACCGACAAAAAAGGCG
Organism: uncultured Ruminococcus sp.; assembly: GCA_946612185.1. Classification (GTDB taxonomy): domain Bacteria; phylum Bacillota; class Clostridia; order Oscillospirales; family Ruminococcaceae; genus Ruminococcus. Next base: position 2,341 of record CAMOEP010000210.1, on the reverse strand, counting down.
CTGTGACTGTGAAAAGCAGCGGCACAGTTATAGAAAATGCACCCGGAAATTGCCTGATTCCCGGCAGCGACGGGACACTTACCATAAGGAGGCTCTGATGTCAATACTCGAACCGAAAGCAATAGCTCCCGCCCTGAAAAAAGGCGAGATAAGCAACCTTTACTACATCTACGGCACAGATGTCACCCAGGTGGAACGTGTCACCGGGGAGATAATCAAGGCAGTCGTAGGAGATGCGGAGGACTTCGCTCTGACGAAATTGCAGGGCAGACTGCTGGACTTCGACTCCCTCTACGACCTTGTGCAGATGATGCCTATGATGAGCGAGTACAACTGCATACTTATCAACGACTACAACTTCGAGAAGCCGGTGGAGAATATGCGTGGTCATACGTCGGACTTCTATAACGACCGTATAATGAGCATTGTCAAGGAGATACCCTCCCAGACCGTCGTTATTTTCAACGTTACCGGTTTTAGCGTAGCTACAAAATACGACAGCAAGAAAAGAGACTACACCATATCCGACAAAAACAAGAAACTGGCTGACTATGCCGCAAAAAACGGTGTGGTCTGCAAGTGCAACAAGCGTACTCCCCAGGAACTTTCCAAGACTATCGCCAATAAAGTGTCCGCAAGAGGCGGAATGATACCCGTCCGGACAGCGGAACGGCTTGCCCAGATGTGCCTGTGCGACAGCCTGCGCATCGACAACGAGATAGAGAAGCTGTGCGCCTACGCCTCCGGACGTGAGATAACTTTGGAGATGCTGGACGAACTGGTTCATGAGGATTCGGAGATGACCGGATTCAAGCTTGCGGCGGCAGTCGCTTCCATGAACAGCCGTGCTGCCTTCGACGCTATCGACGAAATGAACATCGATGACAAGAACCGCATGATGGTTCTCACGGCGGTGCAGACCACTTTCCTTGACCTTTACCGGGCGGCTATCGCTGTAAATTCCGGCGCAGGTGTTGACCAGGTGGTTAATGATTTCGGCTACTACGGCAGAAAGTTCGCAGTAGAAAAAGCTTTCCGTGACTGCCGGAAAATGAGCGTGCGGAAGTATCGTGGCTGCATAAAGATACTCAGGGACATTAACGTTCTTCTCAACAGCTCGGCGGCTGACCCGAAAACCGTTTTCGAGGAAGCTGTTACAAAAATGCTTGCACTGAAAAACTGACGGGGGACTTATGATACGGATTGAAGAAGCAATAATCGTCGAGGGCAAATACGATAAGATAAAGCTTGCCTCAATTGTCGATGCGGTCATAATCATCACAAACGGCTTCGGCATTTTCAAAGACGACGAAAAACTTGAACTGATACGGTATTACGCAAAAAAAACGGGCATAATCATACTGACCGACTCCGACAGCGCCGGCAGAAAGATCCGGGGGTATATCCGCAGCGCCGTCAAGGAAGGGCGGATAGTGAATGTGTGGGTGCCGGACATTTTCGGCAAGGAACGCCGGAAAGTAAAGCACTCCGCTGAGGGAAAGCTGGGCGTTGAGGGAATCAAGCCGGAGATAATCATGGAGGCTTTCCGGAAAGCGGGGATAACCTCCTCTCAGCGCAGCACTCAGCCTGATATCACCAAACTCACCCTCTATGAACTTGGGCTGAGCGGCGGCGACGGAAGCCGTCAGCTAAGGCAGGCGCTTCAGAAGCATCTTGGACTGCCAAGCCTGATGTCTGCACAGTCGCTTCTGGAGGTGCTGAACACCATGATGACCGCTGCGGAACTCACTTCCCTTATGGAGACTATCAGGGGGCAGAGCGATGGTGTATAGCAGTCTGCTGTTCATATACGGCTTCCTGCCGCTGTCTCTGGCGGTCTACTACGGTATTGCGGAGAAGTATAAGCGCACGGCACTTCTGGTTATGAGCGTCATTTTCTGCGGTGCAATGGGACTGCGAGTGCTTGCGTTTGCGCTGGTGTATCTGGCGGTGAACTATTTTGCAGGGCGCATTATGGGTTACTTCCGGAAAAAAACGCCTGCTGCCGCAGCTTTTGCCGCAGCATCAGTATTCGACGTAGCCGGACTTTTCATGATGCGCAGCCAGATACTCAGCGGACTGAAACTTCACCTGGGATTCGGGAAAGATACGGTATTCCTGGGATTTTCCCTTATGACACTTTCAGCCCTGGGATATCTGATAGATGTCTGGTGCAGCCGCACAAGGGCGGAGAAAAATCTGGTAAGTTTCGGGCTTTACCTTCTGATGTTCCCACGGCTTATAATGGGCCCTATCGTTCGGTATGAAACCTTCCGGAAGATAATGCGCTCACGGAAAGCCGATACCGAAACTCTCGGAATCGGTATCACTATATTTGTCA
>CAMOEP010000209.1 GCA_946612185.1 uncultured Ruminococcus sp. | reverse complement strand
CAGCAGGCACTTGCTGAGTCACTGGTCAAGCTGAACAACGCAAACCCCAGCGAGAGAGTTATCCAGCTCAAATCTCTGGAGTCACTTGCAAAGGTGGCAGACGGAAAGTCCACCAAGATCATTATCCCCAGCGAGATCCAGGGACTTGCAGGTCTTGCAGCCGGTCTCAAGGGCGTAGTGGAAAAAGACTAATAACAAAAACCGGAGAAGCGAGAAACTTCTCCGGTTTACTTTTTAAAGAGGTGAATTTATGAGCAAGATAGTGGTTTACGTTCATGGAAAGGGCGGAAATGCCGGTGAATCGGAGCATTTCAGAACATTTTTCCCGGAGTGTGAAGTGACCGGGTTTGACTACCATTCGGAAACGCCATGGGCAGCAAAGACGGAGTTTCCGGAGTATTTTGGTAAACTTTCAGAGCAGTTCGATTCTGTAATACTCATCGCAAACAGCATTGGTGCATACCTGTCAATGTGTTCGCTGTCCGGCGAATTGATAGAGCAGGCGTACTTCATATCGCCCATTGTGGACATGGAGCAACTGATACTTGATATGCTTGACTGGTCGGAAAATACGGAATGTGACCTGCTCCGCAGGAAGAAAATTCCTACAGAATTCGGGGAAACTCTTTCCTGGGACTACCTCAATTACGTTCGTGAAAATCCGGTAAACTGGCAAGTTCCCACGAAGATAATTTACGGCGCAAAGGACTATATGACCTCTCTCGATACTATGACCGGTTTCGCAGGCAGGACTGGTGCTGAACTGACGGTCATGCCAGAGGGCGAGCATTGGTTTCACACAAGCGAGCAGATGCAGTTCCTTGACAGGTGGATAAAGGGCGAGATTCGTGAAAATTAAGGTAGCAGCTTACTTTTTGCCGCCCAGCCGGGAATATATTCGTCCTTGCCGGTCAGGTCAACGACCGTGAAGCGGTTCTCGCCGTAAGGCATTACATATACCGCATAATCGCCAATAATACGGGGTTTGCAGATGTTTCGGTTATTGCCCATACCGCCATAGCTAAACCAGGCAAGACCGGTATTTTCCGGCGGTATATCGCCAAAATTGCTAAGCGGATAATACACAAAAACATTCCCGTAACTGCTGTCGAACTGGTACTCAGCGGTGAGCGGATTATCAAGCCACTGACTCTCGCCGCAGCGGTCAAAGCTTTTCAGCAGGTCGCCCGTGGGGGAATACTCCGCCTTGATAGACTGGTCAGTCTGCCAGGAATGTTTCTCCACCGGAAAATAGGCGCAGTTAAACTCGTTTGTCTCCATTATTTTTATATCGAGCCGGTTAACTTCGCTGTCGTATATTTTGTAAAAATCGTTAATATATGGAGCGAAATACTGAAACTTTTCCACACCGTAAAGTGACGAGTTGTCAGCGTCATCAATGTCAAGATACTGTTGCATGATCTCATCGCTGTCGAAGGATATACATTGCAGAAGGTCGCCGTTTCCGGGAAAATCTTCTACAAAACTGTTGCCTGTAAACGAAGTGCCAGCACAAACAATGTCGATATATCCGCTGCATTTGCCGAGAACCTCCTCGATATTGTCCACGGTGAAAACGATGTCGCCGTTCATCATATCATAGTAAACGCCGGAACTGAACCGCATATGTTCCACCTGACAGCCAGGAAGTCCTTCACGGACGTACTTTTCAGCAGCTTCATAAATATCAGCAGACTGCCGGTCGTCGCAGCAATACTCAGTTTTTCCAGGGTCACATGGCGACATAACGAAGAATTCCTCGCCGCCAGCGGTTACTTTAAGTTCTGTCTGCCCCAAATATGAATTGTAGCCGACCCGGTATTTCTCGTCACTCACCTCGGCGGACTGTATCTGGATGCCGTACTTATCCGCAAGGTACACAGCGGCGTTTTCCTTTGCAATTGCGATATTGGTTTCCCTTTTGTGCTTGGTAACGAGCTTGTCCCCGATAGTAAATCCGCCCAAACCAACGCACATAACAGCCCATATAATTGATAGCGTACTTCTTTTCCTCATATCATGTCCCCCTTTTTCCATAATTATACAGCATCAGGCACTATTTGTCAACATAATAATAAAAATCATGCCCCTGAACGCTGCATACGTTTAGGGGCATTTTAGCTATGTTATGATTTACTTGTACAGCGGGCCGTAAGCTGCGCAGGCACGATAGTCCGCACCCTCCAGGTCTTTAGTACCGAATGCAGCCCAGGTATTGGGACGGTAGATATCCTCGTCGGGAACGTTGTGCATGGAAACGGGAATTCTCAGCATGGAAGCAAGTGTGATAATATCCTTTCCGATGTGGCCGTAGGTGATAGCGCCGTGGTTTGCGCCCCAGTTCGCCATAACGGAGTAAACGTCCTTGAAAGCGCCCTCGCCGGTTATTCTTGGAGCAAACCATGTAGTCGGCCAGGTCTTGTCAGTGCGCTCGTCAAGTATCTTGTGAACCTTATTCGGCAGGGTGACTGTATAGCCCTCAGCTATCTGAATAAATGGCTGAGTGCCGTTGAGGATATTCAGGCGAACCATGGTCACAGGCATTTCAGCCTTAGTGCGGAAGTGGGAAGAATATCCGCCGCCACGGAAGTAACCCAGATTTGCACAGCACCAGTCAGTTGCTTCGAGCATACTCTCGATATCGTCGTCAGTAACGTCCCACCAGGGCTTCATACACCCCTTGCCGTCCTTGTCTTTGGAAGCACCAGTAGCATCAAGGCAGGCAGCGCCGGAGTTGATAAGGTGGATAAAGCCGTTAGCAGCGCCGCCCTCAGGCTTCCAGCCGGAAACACGCTCCACGGCTTCGGGTGACCAGTAAGTGCGAACATCAGCGAATATAGGAGCAGTTCCGGTGAGGAGTTTTCCGAAAAGCATTGAAACGCCGTTGAGACCGTCATTTTCTGTAGCTACAGTTACAGGCTCTTTCTTACCGTTCCAGTCGAAGCTGGAGTTGAGTATAGCCTCCATAAAATCGCCGTTAGGCAGCCAGTCAGTCCACTGTCTCTGACCCTGGAAACCGCCAAGTATACCGTTTCTGCCACGGGATTCTTCCAGCCAGCCCATTTTAGCAAGCTTGGGGTTGCCCTGGAGAATATCACGGACGATAAGGGTCATTTTTATGCAGAACTCCCAGTCGCCCTCCTTATGCTCGTCGCTGTGAGGACGCTTGAACTCAAATGGGTCAACCTTCTTGTCAAGGGGTATCTCCTTATTTATGTCCATACCCTCCGGGCAGCGTATCATCGCCCATTTTGCAGCCTTTTCGTACTCCTCCTGGTCATAGATATCCAGGTTGATACGGCGGAGGATCTCAGTCATGTCCACCCATTCAGCACGGATTCCCAGATAATTCTGGAAGAAGTCGCTGTTGCAGTAAGAGCCGCCGATACCCATAGCCACGCCGCCAATGTTGACGTAAGCCTTATTTCGCATCTGACCGGCAGCAATGGAGCATCTTGCAAAGCGGAGTATCTTTTCCTTAACGTCCTCCGGGATAGATGTGTCGTTAGCATCCTGAACGTCGTGACCATAGATAGAGAACGCCGGCAGACCTCTCTGGGCATGGAGAGCCATAGCCGCAGCCAGGTAAACAGCGCCGGGACGCTCAGTTCCGTTGAATCCCCATACAGCCTTGATAGTCAGGGGATTCAGGTCCATAGTTTCGCTGCCGTAGCACCAGCAGGGAGTAACGGAGAGAGTAGCGCAAACGTTCTGGGTAGAGAAAAACTCCTCAGAAGCCGCAGCCTCAGCGCCGCCGCCGATAGTTGAGGGGGAGATGACGCACTGAACGGGAGTTCCGTCAGAGTAGCGCACATTCTCCTCGATGAGTGTCTTAGCAGCCTTAGCCATATTCATGGTCTGGTCTTCAAGGCTTTCTCTGATGCCGAACTGTCGTCCGTCGATAATTGGTCTGATTCCGATTTTTGGGTACATATTGTATCAACCTTTCATAATAGTATTCTTGAAGAATGAGTATTCACATTCAAAGGAATGTGAGGGGACATATTCCTGAACCTGTTCACTTCTGCGTATCATATCGGGAACGTCCGCCGGGTCAGTGATCTCGCCGCAGGAGATAAGCTGCATTGCCGCATTGCCCAGTGCCGTAGCTTCCACAGGGCCGGCGGTCACAGGCAGAGCGCAAACGTCAGCGGTATACTGGCAAAGAAGCCTGCTCTGTGTGCCGCCGCCGACGATGTATATTCTTGGGAACTTTTTCCCGGTAAGCTGGCTGATCTGTTCTGCGGCAAACCGGTACTTCATCGCCAGACTCAGGTAAATGCAGCGCATAACATCGCCTGTAGTTTCCGGAATGTCCTGCCCGGTCATCTGGCAGAACCGCCGTATCTTTTCCGGCATATCACCGGGAGATGAAAACTCCGGGCAGTCCGGGTCGATAAGTCCGCAGAACCGGGAATTTTCCGCAAGGGATTCAAGCTGTGCAAAAGATACTTCATAGCCACTGGACTTCAGGAATTCCTTAGTTTCCTGAACAAGCCACAGCCCGGTGATATTTTTGAGCAGGTTTATCTTTCCGCTGAACCCGGATTCATTGGTAAGCTCCAGGTCAAATGCGGCATCGCTTAGACAGGGCGAATCCGTCACTGTTCCCAGCAGTGACCAGGTACCGCAGCTAAGGAACAGGAAGTCCGCATCAGAAGCCGGTGCAGCGAAGGAAGCGCACTGGGTATCGTGACCGCAGACTGCTATGACCTCCGCAGAGGGGATACCCAATTCCCTGCACAATTCCTCCGATAGCCGCCCCTTTAGCTGACCGGGCATTA